>JAITJC010000002.1 GCA_031279125.1 Oscillospiraceae bacterium | reverse complement strand
GCCGACCACTTCTGCACGGAAAACGTCGTCGTACCGGAGCTTAAACGCGTACTCTCCGAGGCGTTCCCCGATGTCCCGTGCCGCATAAGCGAGCGTCACGGTCAGGCCGCGCGTTTTTTGTCTGAGAGGTATCGCCGCGCCCACCGCCCTGCGGCGCGCGCTTGAGGTTTGCGCACACGTTCCCTTAAATTTGAGCGCGCCCCTTGCGCTCCGCGTCGGACTAATGTGGGGTAACACCTCACACCCGATGCGGGGGACGCCGTTCTCGGCGTCCCCTCGTTTCCGCGCGGCGTCAGCCGCGTGATAAAACGCGCCGGGATGGGCGGGCGTAAAACCGGCCCCCGCGGACGGGGACGCGACGCAATCGGGAACGCCCTACGACGCGCCGTCCCCCCTCGCCAGCCGCGCGAGGTCCTCATATTCCGTCTTCTCGCGCTTGACCCCCCACCCCTCCGAGAGCTTGGCGCGCACGCTGCCGAGCGCCGTTTCCCGCGAGGCCTCCCGCCGGGAGAGCACGGCCCGCCTCATCGTCTCCGCGCGCACTCCGAGCGTCGTCGTGTGGCGGAAAATCAGCCTTGTGAACTTATCTTCCTCCTCCGTCCGGCACAGCGCGGTAAAAAGCGTCGCCGGACGACTTTTTTTCATATACACGGGCGTCAGGAACACGTCGAGCGCGCCGGCGCCGAGCAGCGCTTCCGCCGCGAAGCCGATTTCCTCCCCCGTCATATCGTCGAGATTGCAACGCAGCTCCGTTATTTCGTCGCGCGGCGCGTCCCCGGCGTCTCCGCCGCCCGGTTCCGCCGAGAACGCGCGGACGCAGTTGCAGCGGTCGAAGTCCTTCGTCCCCATCCCATACCCTATTTTCAGCGTTTTCATCGGCGGCATATCGCCGAAGCTCCCCGCGAAGCGGCGCAGAAGCGCCGCGCCCGTCGGCGTGCACAGCTCACCCTTCACGGTGCCGCCGTAAATCGGCGCGCCTTTAAGCAGCAGCGCCGTCGCGGGGGCGGGGACGGGTAGCAGCCCGTGGGCGCAGCGCACGAAGCCGGAGCCCACATGCACGGGGGAGGCCGTTATGCTCTCCGCGCCGAGCATATCCACAAGCAGACACACCCCGACGATATCCGCCAGCGCGTCGAGGGAACCTATCTCGTGAAAATGTATATGCTCAATCTCAACGCCGTGAACCTCGCTTTCAGCCTCCGCCAGCAGACCGTATACGGCCCGCGCGTCGGCGACGACGCGCGCCGGCAGGGGCAGTTTTTCAATCAGGCGTAAAAGCTCCGCGTAACCCATGCCGCCGGCGTTCGGCGGGTCAGGCGTGTGCGTATGATGTGTATGCGTGTGCTCGTGCGTGTGCGTGTGTCCGTGCGTATGCGTATGCGGACGGGCGCCGCCGGGGACTTCCTCTTCCCCGCGTACCGTGACGCGCATATGCGTCCCCGCGATGCCGCACTTGACGGATTTTTCGGCTTTTACCTCCACGCCCGGCAGGCCGAGCGAGTTCATTTTCCGCAGAAACGCCTCCGGCGCCGGCAGGAGCTCATACAGCGCCGCCATCAGCATATCGCCCGCCGCGCCCATATTGCATTCCAGATATAATTTCACGGCTGCGCCTCCTCACCTATGCCGTTTATCAGGCTGGCGAGGTATCCCGCGCCGAAGCCGTTGTCGATATTCACGACGGAGACATTCCCCGCGCAGGAGTTGAGCATCGACAACAGCGCCGACAGCCCCCGGAAATTTGCCCCGTAGCCGACGGACGTCGGCACGGCGACGACGGGCGCGGACACAAGCCCGCCCACTACGGTCGCGAGCGCGCCCTCCATGCCGGCGACGGCGATCACGACGCGCGCCGCCATTATCGTATCAAGCCTGTGGAGCAGTCTGTGCAATCCGGCGACGCCCACGTCGTAAAGGCGCTCCACGCGGTTGCCCAAGGCCTCCGCGACAGTCGCGGCCTCCTCCGCGACGGGCAGGTCGCTTGTCCCGGCGGCGCACACGGCGATGAAGCCTTTTGTCCGGACGGGGGCTTTTTCCCCGGATATGCCGATGCGCGACAGGGGCTCATATGTAATCGGGGTTTTCGCGTTCACCTCCGCGGCCTTCTCCGGCGCAAGCCGCGTGATCAGAACGCACCCGCAGCCCCGCTCCCGCATAGCGGAGACGATGCCCGCTATCTGCCCCGGCGTCTTGCCCTCCCCATAGACGACCTCCGGGATGCCGTGCCGAAGCTGCCTGTGGTGGTCGATGTTCGCGTAGCCGAGATCCTCAAACGGTTGTTTTTTCAGCTTCAGCAACGCTTCCTCCGGCGTCGTCCCGCCGCGCTCCACACTTTTCAGCAACTCCAGAATATTCTCCATAGACATCTGCCCTTCCGTTAAGTTAACCGGATTGTACCACACGGCGGGAACAGCGTCAACGTTCAGCGCCCCGGACGCGGCATCGTATCGTATTTTTTAATACACCGGAAAAAATTTTTCTCCCCGGGGTTGACAATCGCCCCCGGACGTGTTAGTCTGCTGTCTGCGGGAAAAAATAATCCTCCTTAGCTCAGTCGGTAGAGCATGCGGCTGTTAACCGCAGGGTCGTTGGTTCGAGCCCAACAGGGGGAGCCATATCGTTCGGCGCGGACGCGCAAAGGGGCGGCTTATGCCGCCCCTTTGCGCTATTGTCGCGGGCACAGCAAAAACTCCTCTATGCGGCGGCCGGACATTTTACGCATTCGCGTAATAAACGCGCGGGAAAGCGGGAAAAATTAAACGGCCGGGCGAAGTCCGCGCGGGCAGCAACAACGGGAGAGTTCTATGTCACACATATCAGAGGCGGCGGAGGAAGCGGCCTCGCGCTTGCCGCGCCTGAAAAATATCTCCGCGCGGCGCGACGCCGCGCGCGCCCTCCGGCTGCTGAAACGCGCCGAGAAGGCCGCCGCGCGCGGCGACGGCGATATGCCGCCGGAGGCGCTCGAATGGCGGCGCGACGATTTGTATATGGCGAAGCGCGAGGGGGAGCGCGCATCTCGGGACTTTATGGGTTGCGGGCGTCTGCCTCGCGCGCCCGGAGGACACGAAACGCGCGTCTCGGCGGCGGCGCGTGATTTGCTCGTCCGCGCCGCAAGCGGGTTCGTCGGCGCGGAAGCCGCGGGGGAATATCTTTCGGCGTTTACGTCCGCGCGAGAACTGACGGAGCGCGAGCTCGGGGCTTTTCCCGCAGCGCTCACGCTTGCCGTCATAGCGGAGCTTGCCCGCGCGCGCGATTTGAAGGGCGCGGCGTCGGAGCGACGCGTTTCGGAGCTTTTCAAGTCGCTCCGCGCCGTCGGCGCTTCGGATTTTTCCGAAACACTAGAACAGGCGAGCCGCGTGGAGCGCGTACTGCGGCGCGATCCCGCTGGGGTGTACGCCGATATGAGTCCGTCCTCGCGCGCCGGATACCGCGCCGAAATCGCCCGCCGCGCCGAAAAAACAAAAGCGGGGGAAGAAGAAACGGCGCTTGATGCCCTGCGCCGCGCCGAAGAGAGCGGCGTCCACATCGGCGAGTTCATCGTGCCGGAACCGGGGGCGCGGCGCGGAGCGGCGTACGCCCTCGCCGTGATATTCATATCGTTGCTGTCGGCGCTCGCGTTCGGGGAAAATCGCTTTTTCGCGCTGAATTTCATCATCATATCCGAAATTGTCAAGCGGATTATTGACGGAGTCATATCTGAAACGGCGGTGCACCGCCCTTTGCCGCGCCTCGAACTGCGGGACGGGATTCCGCCGGAAGCGCGTACGCTCGCTGTGATGTCCGTACTGCTGGCGTCTCCCCGCGCGGCGGAGGATGCGGCGCGGAAGCTTGAGCAGTGCAAAATACGGAACCGCGACGCCGGAAACAACCTTGTTTTCGGGCTTCTCGCGGATCTGCCGGAGGCGAGGGACGCCGACGCTCCGGGCGACGCGGAGTTAAAGCGCGCCGCCCGAAGCGCGATCGACGCCTTGAACAAGCGTTCGGGGGGAGGCTTTTTTCTGTTCCTGCGAGAGCGGGCTTCGTGTCCGCGCGACCGCGTTTTCCGGGGCTGGGAGCGCAAGCGCGGCGCGATTTTACAGCTTCTGCGCGCGCTGCGCGGCGGCGGGGATATCAAAATGCCGGAGGGATACGCGGAGAGGCTCGGAAATGTGCGCTATGTCATCGCGCTTGACGAGGACACGTCGCTTGCGGCGGGCGCGGCGCGCGAACTCGCCGGGACGATGATGCATCCGCAAAACCGCGCCGTCGTGGATCCCGAAACGCGCGTCGTGACGCGCGGTCACGGAATACTTCAGCCGCGAGTCGTCAACAGGCTCCGTCCGTCCGCGCGCACGATGTTCGCCCGCGCGTTTTCCGGGGGCGGCGGGCACGACGCTTACGGCGGCGCGCGCGGAGAGCTGTATCAGACCGTATCCGGCAAGTCGGCGTATATCGGCAAGGGGATTATCGACGTCGATGCGTATCTCACCTGTCTTGACGGGCGCTTCCCGCAAAATCATGTGCTCTCGCACGACCTGCTCGAGGGCGCATATCTGCGCTGCGCTTTCGCCGGGGAGACGGAGCTGTCGGACGGCTTCCCGACGTCCGCCGCGCCGTATTACGAGCGTCTGCACCGCTGGACGCGCGGGGACTGGCAGAACGCGCCGTGGCTGTTCCGGCGCGTCCGCGCGGAGTCCGGCGGACGCGAGAGGAACCCGATAGGCGCCATCGACAAATGGATGATATTCGACAATCTGCGCCGCAGTCTGCTGCCGCCTTGCGCTTTCGCGCTCATCGCCGCCGGTATGATAAATCCCCGGTTCCTGCCGGAAGCGGGTGCCGCTGCGCTGTCCCTCGTGTCCGGGCACGCGCTATCGGCTCTATGCGCCCCGTTCCGGGGGAGACTCGCGCTCAGGCGGCGCTTTTCCTTTGTCCCGGAGTCGTTTGCGGGCAGGCTCGTCTCGTCGCTCGCGCGGCTGGTTCTGCTGCCCATGGAGGCGTCCGCGTGCGCGCGGGCGGCTGCGGTTGCTGTTTTCCGGATGGCGGTCACAAAGCGGAATATGCTGCAATGGGTCACGGCAGCGACCTCGGAAAAACGCCGCCGGAGCTCCGTCGCGGAATGTCTGCGCCTCGCCCTGCCGGGGCTTGTAACGGCGCTTGCCGCCCTTTTTTTCTCGCCGGGCACTCCCATATCGGCGCTCGCGCTCGTCTGGCTCCTCGCGCCCGCCGCCGCCGCGCACATGGGACGGCGCGGGAAAAAGCCCGCGCCGTCCGGCGCGGAGCGTGAATACCTGCTTAAATCGGCGGGATGCGCTTACCGTTACTTCGAGGACTTTCTGACGCCGGAGGACAATTTTCTCCCGCCGGACAATTATCAGCCGACGCGCCCCGGCGCGCTCGCGCGGCGCACGTCGCCGACGAATATCGGGTTCGCTTTGCTCGCGCCCGCGGCGGCGCTGGAACTCGGGCTTACGGGCAAGGATGAGGCGCTGAATGTAATCCGCCGAGCGCTGGTGTCAACGGCGTCGCTCGAAACATGGCACGGGCATCTTTACAATCGATACGATATATCCTCCGCCGCGCCGTCTGAGCGCTTTGTCTCGACCGTGGACTCCGGAAATTTCGCCGCCTGTCTCATAGCCCTGCGCGAGAGCTTGCTCGAATACGGCGACGCGGATTCCGCCCGGCTCGCGGACGCGATTTACCGCGCGATGGATTTCGCCCCTCTTTACGACGAGCGCAGGAAGCTGTTTCGCATCGGCTTTGACGCGGGCGGCGGAGGCGCGACGGAGAACGTCTATGACCTCATATCGTCAGAGGCCATGCTGACAAGCTGCCTCGCCGCCGCGCGAGGGGATGTCCCTGCGGGGCATTGGCGCGCGCTGTCGCGCGCCGCCGTCCGCGTCGGCGCTTACAGAGGTATCGTATCGTGGACGGGCACGATGTTCGAGTACCTGATGCCTATGCTGTTCCTGCCGTACCCCCGGCACTCTCTGCTGCGCGAGTCCGCCGCCGTCTGTGTCCGCGCGCACAAAAAAGCGGCGCGCGGCGGCGACCCGTGGGGGCGCTCCGAAAGCGCGTACCGCGAAACGGACAGCTCCGGGAACTTCCTCTACAAGGCGCACGGGGCACCCGCCCTCGCGCTGAAACGCGGCATGGAGCGCAACGCGGCGGCGGCGCCGTACGCATCCTTCCTCGCGCTTGAGATTGACCCGCGCGGCGCGCTGGCAAACCTCAAGCGCTTTGAAAAGCTCGGCGCGTTCGGGGAATACGGGTTCCGGGACGCCGTGGATTTCACGAGGCCGCGCGCCGGGGGCTCGCCGAGCCCCGTGGACACGTATATGGCGCACCACTTGGGAATGAGCCTTGTCGCGACGGCGAACTATTTAAAAGACGGCGTTTTCCGGCGGCGGTTTATGCGCTGCCGCGAGATGGGCGCGTTTGCGGAGTTGTTGGAGGAGCGCGTCCCCGCGCATCTGCGATGAGTTTTTTAACGCGCGGAGCTGGCGATTGTGTCCGGTGTGCTGCACAGCCGCAAGACCTCGGCTCTGAAACGGTTTGCCGACGCGCGATATCAGGCGTTGAACACACCGCGCAAATATGTGGTTGACACGGGACTTTATATATTGTAGAATTAGCGCTCACGCGGACAAGGTTTACGCTTGACGCGCGAATTGATACGCGTGAGGAGGTGCAACGATGCTCAGAACATACCAGCCAAAAAAGCGCCAGCGCTCAAAGGAACACGGCTTCCGCAAGAGGATGTCCACCCGCAGCGGCAGGAAGGTGCTGGCCCGGCGCCGCGCCAAAGGGCGCTGCGAGCTCTCCGCGTGACGGCGGCCGGGGCGGCGGAGCCCGCGCGGGACGCCCGCGCCCCGTCGGCGGACAGATGAAGCTGACGGAAGCGTTGAAGCGCAACCGGGAATTCCGCAGGGTTTACGACAAGGGGCAAAGCGCGGCGTCGCGCTGTATGATCGTATACTGCCGCCGCAACGGGAGAGATAATCCGAGGAATCCGGGACGCGCGGCGGGCGCGCCGAACCGCCTCGGCATTACGGTCAGCGCGAAGCTCGGCGGCGCGGTGCTCCGCAACAGGCTCCGCCGCCGTCTGCGCGAGACATACAGGCTCGGCGAAGGCGCGCTGAGGCGCGGCTTCGACATTGTCATTGTCGCCCGCGCCCCGGCGGAGGACACGCCGTTTGACGAGCTCGGTGCGGAATTCCGGAGGCTGTGCCTGAAGCTCGGCATCCGGCCGGCGGCCGAGAGCGGAGAGGGTAAGAGGCGTTGAAAAAGCTGCTCCTGAAAGCCATAGCGTTTTACAGGCGGGGCATATCCCCGCGCACACCGCCCGCTTGCCGTTTTGTGCCTACGTGTTCGCAGTACGCGTACGAAGCGATTGAAATGTACGGCGCGCTGAAAGGCGGGTATCTCGCGGCGCGGAGGCTTCTGAAATGCCACCCTTTCCACAAGGGCGGGTATGACCCCGTGCCCCTGCCCGCCGAAAAGCGGGCTAAGTTTTAGGAGGAATACAATGTTTGACGCGATAGCCGTACCTTTCGGTATGCTTATGATGTGGCTGTACGAGTTTTGCAACAACTACGGGCTCGCGGTCATATTGTTCGCCGTGATCGTCAACGTGATTTTGCTGCCGTTCCAAATGAAAGCGAAACGCGGGACTATGCGGCAGACGCGCCTTCAGCCGAAGATAAAAGAGCTTGAAAAGAAGCACGGCGCGAACCAGCAGAAATACCGGCAGGAAGTGATGAACCTCTATAAAGAGGAAGGCGTCAACAGTATGAGCGGCTGTCTGTGGTCGTTTTTGCCCCTGCCGATAATGTTCGCCTTGTATAAGGCCATAACCGCCCCGATAACGATTATGATGGGCATTCCCTCAAGCTACATTGAAGAAGGCGGTGCCATCGCGCGAAAGCTCGCGGAGCTCGGGTTTGACGCGGCGGGCGGCGGCTATCAGCAGATAGCGCAGACGCGTTTTATATCGGATCATTTCAGCGAGTTTGACGGCATATCGGAATCGCTGAAGAACATCGATTACAGATTCCTCGGCATTGACCTCGGGGCGACGCCCCGGTGGAAGCTCTGGGAGTTTGACTGGTCCGCCCCCGAAAAGTGGCTCCCTATGGTGCTGCTGTTTCTCGTCCCCGTCGTGACCGCGGGGATTACCGTCGCGCAGACGCTCATCACGCAGAAAATATCGCCGCCTCCCGCCGCGGACGGGCAGGGCGCGTCGTCTATGAATATGAAGTCGATGATGCTGATGATGCCCGCGATGATGCTGTTTTTCGGCTTCGCCGCCCCCGCCGCGCTCGGCATATACTGGAGCGCCGGTTCCGCGCTGAATATTTTGCGTGACATATGGCTCACAAAGCGTTATAATAGACTGATGGATATAGAGGACGAGCAGCGCCTTTCCGCGCGCGCCAAGAAGGAGGCGGAGCTTGAGCTGAAACGCCGCGAGACTGAGAGGCTGAAAGCGGAGAACAAAACCGCCCTCAATCCGTCCACCTCGAAAAAGAAGCGGGAGCTCGCCGAAAAGAAAGAGCGCGAGATCAAAGCGGCGGACTGGGAGAAAAAACACTCCGGTGCCGAGGAAGCCCCGGAGGAACCGTCGAGAGAGGGGACTCGCAGATACGCGAGGGGGCGCGCTTACGACCCGCGCAGATACGAGGGCGCCCTCGGCGCCGGGGAAGAGCCGCCTGGGGAAGACGCGGAAGACCAAGAGGAAGAATAATCCGATTTGGGGAGGGATACCGATGAAAAAAACGTTGCGTAAATCGGCGAAAACGGAGGATGAAGCCCTGCGTCTCGCCTTGGACGAGATCGGTTTGACGCGGGACGACGTCTCCGTCGAGATAATTGAGCGCGCGAAATCGGGATTTCTCGGGCTGGGCGGCAGTCCGGCCGTTGTGGATGTGAACTACGAGGCGGACGATGTGATCGAAGACGCCGGATCGGCGGAAACCTCCGGATCGGAAAAAACCTCCGAGCCGGAGAAGCCCGCGACGGTCGCGGAGCCGCCTGTAAGCAAGAGCCCGGAGGAAACCGGGCGGCAGGGCGCGGACGGCAGGGAGGACAGACTGCGCGAATTCCTGAAAGGGCTCGCCGCGCGTCTCGGCGAGGATGCCTCGATAACGATTTCAGAGGAGACGGAAGGGACGCTGGAAGTGTCGCTGGAGACGGGCGACGCGGGGACGCTCATAGGCCACCGAGGGGAGACGCTTGACGCCATTCAGCATCTGGCGAACAACGTGGTCAACAAGGGCGGGGGCGCTCATCTGCGCGTCAACATCGACGTGGGGGGGTACAGGAAGCGGCGCGCGGAAGCGCTTGAGACCCTCGCGGCGAAAACGGCCGCGAAGGTCGTAAAATATCGCCGCAGCGTGACGCTTGAGCCCATGAACGCGTACGAGCGGCACGTCATACATACGGCGCTTCAGGAAAACGATCAGGTTTCCACATATTCCGTGGGGGTCGAGCCCAGACGCTGCGTCGTTGTAGCTTTCGGCAACGATGCCGACAACCCGGCGCGCCGGGGCGGACGCGCCGAGGAAAGGCCGCATCACCGCGCGGCCGCGCCGAAGCCTCCGCCGTCTCCGTCTCCGCCGCCCGCTCCGGTTGAGGCGTCGGAGGACGAAAAAGGCGCCGATTACCACGAGTGGAAATGAAACTATAAAAAACAAGCGGAGCTGAGGGAAAATGGTACTGGATAAAATTCGGCAGGCGCTCGCCGCGCAGTTTGAGCGCGACAGCGCGGAAATTACGGAGCAGACGAACATCGTGGACGATCTCGGGGCGGATTCGCTCGACCTCGTGGAGCTTATCAGCGAGCTCGAAAACGAGTACGGGATCACGGTGACGGACGAGCGTATTTACTCCTGCCTCACGGTCGGGGAGCTTGCGGCGTACATCGACAGCCTTTTGGGCTGATTGATTCTTGCTCTTGACAATAGCGAAAGGAGCGTGTACTATAAACTCAGACGGAGGCTTAGCTCAGTTGGTCAGAGCGCCCGCTTCACACGCGGGAGGTCACTGGTTCAAGTCCAGCAGTCTCCACCAGACCGCCCCCCGCCGCAAACATTGCGTTGCGGCGGGGGCGAACAAAAAAGCAATTCTGATCACATTGAAATGAACAGCGGTTACGCGAAGCCGCCGTCCGCGCCGAGGATCTGCCCCGTTATAAAACCCGCGCCGCCGGAGCACAAAAACGCTATGGCTTCCGCGATGTCCTCCGGCGCGCCGAGCCGCAATAGCGGCGTGCGAAGGCGCAGCTCGTCGAGTTCCCCCGGCGTCAGACCCGCGTTCATCTCCGTGGCGACGACGCCCGGGGCGACGCAGTTGACCGTTATGCCGGAGGGACCCAGTTCTTTGGCAAGCGATTTCACAAGGCCATGCAGGGCCGCTTTCGACGCGGAGTAAACGGACTCGCACGACGCGCCGACGGATCCCCACACGGACGAGACGGCGACGATCCTTCCGCGTTTTTCGCGGAGCATATGCGGCAGGGCGGCGGCGACGCAGTTTACGACGCCCCCGAAATTCACGTCGAAAAGCTCGCGCCAGCGCGCGGCGGTGTCCTGAAAAAGCCCCGCGAGCGGGACGCCGGCGCAGCACACGAGCACATCGACAGGCGGCAGGGCGGCGAACATGTGTCCCACGGCGGCGGTGTCGGACACGTCGGCGCGCGCCGCCGTCCCTCCGAGCTTGCGGGCGAGGGCCTCGGCTTCCTTCCGGCTCTTATTGTAGTTTACGACGACGTCAAAGCCGCGCGAGGCGAGCTTTTCCGCCGCCGCCGCGCCTATCCCGCGCGAGGCGCCGGTGACGAGCGCGGTTTTTTTCGCCGCTTCCGCCATCACGCCGACGCGCTCCCCGGGCGCGGCGGCCCGAGCCTGCGGGCAAGATAGACGAACGGCGTGTCGAGCAGACTTGTGAACACGTATATCGCGTATGTGGAAACGACGATGGACGCGAGCGTCCCCGCGTCGTACACGCCCCAGAACGCGCCGAGGTTGAACAGCGCGGAATTTATAAGCTGGCTTATGAGCGTGGCACAGTTGTTGCGCAGCCAGAGCCCCGGCTTTTTGCCGCCGGAGCGCCGCTCCGTGAACGCCCACAGCCTGTGATAGAGCATGACGTCGAGTTTCTGCGACGCGGCGCAGACGGCGAGCGAGACGAAAATCAGGCGCGGCGTGTTCGAGAATATGCCGCGTATGGGCTCGGACGCCCAATCGGACGGCGACGGGGCGTACAGCAGCCACGACTGCGAGACCGCGAGGAAGCAGACGGAGGCGAGGACGCCGATATTCACGGCGCGGGACGCGGCCTTTTTCCCGTAAAGCTCGCTCAAGATGTCCGTCGCGAGAAATGTGGACGCGAAAAGCGCGTTCCCCAGCGTTTGCTCCATACCGAACGCCCGAACGAGGATCAAGACTTCTATGTTCGCGAGGATTGTCGCGATTACAATCCAGGCGACAACGCCGCGCTCCCCGAAAAACCGGCTCCACAGCACGGTCAGGGAGAAGCATACGAATATGGACGCGAGAATCAGAATTTCATTTGCGAAATGTGACATGGCGATTACCTCTTTCTTGTGAAAACAGATTTTGATACGCGCTCCAGGCGCTCCGCGAAATATGTCACCTCTTCCGCGGTCGTATCCTTTGAAAAGCTCGCCCGGAGCGCGCCGTCGATGACGCCGGGCGGCAGGCGCATGGCCTCAAGCGTATGGCTGCGCGCGCCTTTTTTGCAGGCGGACGAACGCGAGAGGTATATGCCCTCCGCGTCGAGCGCGTTCATCAGCGTCTCTGCGCGATGCCCCGGCAAGGAAAAACTCAGGATGTACGGGGAACCGCCGCGCGGCGATATTATGACGGCCTCCGGCAGACGCGCCGTGATTTCGGATACCGCCAGCGATTTCAACGTTTCGGCGCGGGCGAGATTGTCCCGCAGCTCCGATTTCGCGAGCCGCGCCGCCTCCCCGAAAGCGGCTATGGCAGGCAGCGCGTGCGTACCGGGGCGCAGACCGCCCTCCTGTGCCCCGCCGAGAATAAGCGGGGGGATGTTGACGCCGGGGCGTATTATGAGCGCGCCCGCGCCCTTTGACCCGTGGATTTTATGCGCGCTGACGGAAACGAGATCCGCGCCGGGTGTTCCGGACGGCATGGGGAGCTTGCCGTAAGCCTGCACGGCGTCCGTGTGCAGCAGGGTGCCGTGCCCGCGCCGCTTTATTTCCCCCGCGATTTCGCCAACGGGGTTTATCGCCCCCGTCTCGTTGTTCACGAGCATGAGCGAGACGAGGATCGTATCCTCCCTCAAAGCGTCGGCGACGTCCTCAAACGAAACGGCGCCCGTCGGGCCGGGACGCAGGAACGTCACGTCGAAGCCTTGCGAGGCGAGCTGTTCCATGGGGCGCAGGACAGCCTCGTGCTCCGCGAGGGAGGTTATGACGTGCCGCCCCCGGCGCGCGCGGGACTCCGCGCCCCGGATTATCGCGTGGTTGTCGGCCTCCGTGCCGCCGGACGTGAACACGACGCTCTCCGGGGTGGCGCCCGGGACGCCGGCAACGTCGGCGCGCGCTTTCTCCAGCAGCGCGGCCGCGCGGCGCCCCGGAAGGTGCGAGGAGGATGTGTTGCCGAAAACCTCGCGCATGGCGCTCATCGCGGCGGCGGCGGCCTCCTCGCGCACGCGCGTCGTCGCGGCGCTGTCGAGATACGCGGTCATATGCCCGGCGGATGGTCGGCGGCGGGGCCGCGAAGCGTGTCAAGCCCATGCGCGAGCGCGCCCGCGACGGCGGCGAGGTTTTCCCGCGCCGCCTTGGGACTGCCCGGCAGATTTATGATGAGCGAGCCCCGGCGTATCCCCGCCTGCGACCGCGATAGCATTGCGCGGTCGGTGATTTCAAGGCTCGCCCGGCGCATGGCCTCCGGGAGACCGGGGACGGGGCGCTCTATGATTTCAAGCGTCGCCTCCGGCGTCACGTCGCGCGGGGCGAAGCCGGTGCCGCCCGTCGTGACGACGAGGGCGGCGTCCAGCTCGTCGGCGCATTTTATGAGCTCCCGCTTTATATCCCCGCGCTCGTCGGGGACTATCGACATGTAGACGACGTCAAAGCCCGCGCCGCGCAGATATTCCGCGACGGCGGGGCCGGACAAATCCTCGCGCGCTCCTGCGGCGCCCTTGTCGCTGACCGTTATCACCGCCGCCGTGTATTTTTCAGCCATAGCCGCCTACACCCTCCAGGCGCGGATCAGCGTACCGGCGGGGAGCGGCGGCGAGTCCTCCGGTATCTCCCCCAGCAGGTCGCAGCTGTTGAAGCTCGACAGCGCACCGCCGCCCTGCTCGCCGCGCTCCGAAAAATACGCCTCTCCGTCCGAGACGACGAGACGCCCGCGCAGGAGTCGAGCGCGCGCCGAGCGCTTGTGGCTGAAAGGCTCCGCCAGACGCACAAAAACAGGCTCCGGGTGAATTTCGTTCCTCCCCGCCAGCCGCCGCAGGAACGGCGAGGCGATGTACAGCAGCGCCATAAGCGCGCTGCCGGGGTTCCCGGAAAGCGAGAGCAGGAGCTTGTCCCCCACGCGCGAGGCGAGCATCGCCCCGCCGGGCTTGATCCGCGTTTTCCGGAAAAGCGTCTCCGCGCCGAGTTTTTCGGCGGAGCCGAGCGCGAAGTCGTAATCGCCGACGGACGCCCCGCCCGTCGTTATCATGACGTCGCAGAGCGGCAGGTTTTTCATAACGGCGGCGGCTATCTCATCCGGGTCGTCGCGCGCGACGCCGGCGTTGTACGCGTCGAGGCCGAGCTGCGCGAGCGCGCCTATCAGCGTATATACGCTGGAATTATATATCTTGCCGTAAGGGAGGGGGTCGCCCGGCTCCACAAGCTCCGAGCCCGTGTTCAGGACGGCGGCGCGCGGGCGGCGGAACACGGGTATCTCCGTTCTGCCGAGGCTCGCGAAAAGCCCGGCGGCGGCGGGGGATATGACGTCGCCCCGGCGCGCGGCGATGCCGCCCTTTTTCACGTCGTCGCCCGCGCGGACGACGTCCGAGCCGGGCGCGACGGGCGCGCGGAACGTCACCGTCTCCGCCGTGAACTCCGTGAGCTCGTATTTTATCGTGGCGTCCGCGCCGGGAGGCATGGGCGCGCCGGTCAGGATTTTGGCGGCGAGACCCTCCGATACGGCGACAGAGGGGACGCTTCCCGCGGGTATCTCCTCCGTGATTTTCAAAGTGACGGGATTTTCGTCCGACGCCCCGGCGGTGTCCGCGCCGCGAAAAGCGTAGCCATCGAAAGGACTGCGGTCAAACGGCGGGATGGGAATGTCCGCCCGTATGTCCTCCGCGAGAACGCGCCCGTAAGACAGGGGCAGGGGAACCGTTTCCGTCCCCGGCGCGGGGGATGGGATTTCGAGTATTAGCTCGCGCGCCCGCTCCGGCGCGGCTGATTTGAGCATAAGAATTCTCCTTTGCGTGTTGCGGTATATGAAAGTTTAACACCGGGAGAGGCTGTTGTAAAGGGGAAAGCGCAATGGGGACAGGGCGATGAACACGGCGATATTTCACGGAATTTCCGCGCGGATTTCATAACGCTTTCAAACGGCGGCTGTACAATAGCCCCATCCTTTGAAATAAACGACCTCGTAAGGTCGTTTGATACGACAAGGAAAGCGCGGCAAGCCGCGGTATTGAAACGTTTTGCGTAATGAAAAAGGCGGGCCCGGTTTCGCCGTCCGCCGGAAGGGTGAGGGGATTGGCCGTCGAGGTGTTCAGCCGGTACGAGAAAAAGTATCTGCTCGACGAGGATGCGTACATGCGGGTTCTGAACCGCATACGGGAGTACATGGAACCGGACGCGCACGGCTCCGGTCCCGGCGGTTCTTACGAAATCCGCAATATCTACTGCGACACGGAGGATTCGGCGCTGATACGCGCCTCTCTCGCCAAGCCTTATTACAAGGAAAAACTGCGCCTGCGCTCATACGGCGCGCCGACTGAGGGAGGAAAGGTCTACGCCGAAATCAAGAAAAAGGCCGGGGGGCTTGTGAACAAGCGGAGGATCGCGATGCTCCCGGACGAGGCGGAGCGTCTTCTCGCGGGTGATAGCGCCGGGGAATCTCTGCCCGCCGGGGGGCAGGTCGCCCGCGAAATCGCGTGTATGGCGGAAAGCTGGAGGGCGCGAGGCTCCCCCCTGCGTCCGGCGGCGTATATCGCGTATGACCGCGAGGCGTTTTTCGGGATGGGGAGGCACGACATCCGCGTGTCGTTCGACGCGGGTATACGCGCGCGGCGGAGCGGACTCACACTCCGGGAGGACGGCGGGGAACCTCTGCTCGCGCCGGGGCGGCGCGTGATGGAGATCAAGGCGGCGCGCAGCATCCCGCTGTGGCTGTGCGCGTTGCTGTCGGAACTCAGGATATATCCGACGGGTTTTTCAAAATACGGTTATGAATACGCGAGATACGCGGAAAGGGCGGTACAAAATGCTCGAATTATTATTCCCGGACGGGGCGGATGCCCCGATGCCGATCCCGCGCCTGCTGGCGGCCGTTTCGGCGGCGGCGATAGGGCTCCTGATCGCGCTGACGTACGTCTGGACGCGCAGGATGACGGGGCGCGCGGCTGCGGAGCGCGCGAAGCCCCCGTCGCGTCCGTTCGCCGTGACGCTCGTGGCGCTCCCGGCGGCGATAACGGTGATAATCCTGCTCGTGGGGAACAACGTGGCGCGGGCGTTCTCGCTCGCGGGGGCGTTTTCCATAATACGCTTCCGCTCCGCGCCCGGCGACCCTAAGGACATCACCTACGTGCTGTTCTCGATGGCGGTGGGACTTTCGGCGGGGATGGGGTTCCTGCTGTACGCGGCGGTTGCGGGGGCGTTCTTCTGCGGGCTCATGTTCCTGCTCGAAGCGTCCGGGCTCGGCAGGGCGAGGGGGGCGGCGAAGACGCTGAAAATCACCGTGCCGGAGGATCTCGACTATCAAGGCGCGTTCGATGGCGTGCTCCGGCGGTTCACGCTTTCCAGCAGGCTCCGCCGCGTCAAGACGACGGATTTCGGCAGCCTGTTCGAGCTGAGCTATGCCGTCGTCACGAAGGACGGCGTCAACGAAAAGGAGTTCATAGACGAACTGCGCTGCCGCAACGGTAACATGACGATCACACTCGTCCTGAACGCGGACGAGAACGAATTTTGAGAGGTGTGTCTATGAAAAAAATCGCGGTATCGCTCGCGCTCGCTGCGCTGTTCACGCTCTCGGCGTGCGCGCCGCGGGATGGCGCCGCGCCGCAGGGCGCGGCCACGCCCGCGCCGACAGCCGCGCCGGGAGAAACAGGCGCCGCCGCGGGAGACGCGACGGAGTTCGGCGCGGACGTGACGGACTATACTCTCGAAAACGCGACCTTCGGCGGCATAATTTTTGAAGCGAACGACGTCACGCTGACGCTCGCGGGGTCAAGCACGCTCTCCGGCAAGCTCAAGGCGGCGGGGCGGCTCACGATAGCGGGCGACGGCTCGCTTGCGATAACCTCCGGCGCGGACGACTGCATCAACGCGGTCGGGGACATCACAATCGACGGAGGCACGCTCATACTGTCCACGGAGGACGACGCGATCCATTCCGACGCGGGCATCACGATAAACGGCGGCACGGTGGAGATCAAAAAAAGCCTTGAAGGGATAGAGGCCATGACGGTCACGATAAACGGCGGGGACGTGCGCGTCTCCGCGTCGGACGACGCCATAAACGCATCCGACGGCACTGACGGCGCCCCGACCGCGCAGGAAGCGCCCGGCGGTCGGGGCGGATTCGGCGGGGACATGATAAACAACCCCGCGCTCTCGGTGAGCATCTCCGGCGGGGAGGTCAGGCTGTACGCCGGGGCGGACGGCATAGATTCAAACGGAAGCGTCTCCATAACCGGAGGCACGGCGCTGTCGTTTTCAAGCTCCGCCGGCGCCGGCGGGGAGGGTCCGATTGACGCGAACGGCGCGACCGTCCTCGCCCCGACGCTGTTTGTGTCCGGGCGGACGCTGGCGGCGGGAACCGTCCTCACGGTGACGGACGCGGACGGCGCCGAGGTGTTCGGGGAGATACTCTCCGGCGACGCGGGGAGTATGAGTCTGACGCTGCCGGGGCTTCTCGAAGGCGAAACGTACACGGTCTCGGCGGACGGCGAGCAGATAGCGGAGGCGCAGGCGCAGACCTCGGCGCGGGGTATGCTGCAGGGCGGCGGCTTCGACGGCGGAGACCGCGTACCCCCGGACGGCGGATGGCAGGGTGGTACCGGCGCGCCCGGACGCGTCGGGCAGCCCTCGCCGGCGGACGCGGCGTAAAACTCAGAGGCGGGAATTCCCCTATTTCAGCTCAACGGGTATCCCCGCGACGAGACGCACGACGCGCCGCGCGCGCCGGGCAAGCTCCGCCGTAAGGCACCCCATCGCGTCCCGGGCTTCGCGCTCACGGAGATCCATCGGCACGACGCCGGAGCCGACCTCCTCGCAGATTACGGCGGCTTTGAGGCAGAGCGTCTCTGTAAGCCCCGGCGCCGCCTGCGGGTTTTCGCGAACGGCGTCCCAGACGCCGGAAGCGATGTCCGCGTCAGTGAACCCGAGCGAGCGGGCGTATTCGCGCTTGCCCGCGCCGACGCCCCCGATGATGAGAATCATACAAATGCAGCCCCGTTTCTCGTAGAATACGCGGGGGATTATACGCCCCGCGGCGGCGGATTGCAAGCCCATCCCTATATCACCTCATCGGCAATGCAAATCGCAAGTTTAATTGCCCGCCCAAATAACACCGGTTATTTGGGCGGGCAATTCATTTTACAACTTGCCCGCTTTAGTTTGCATACAGAACTCTCCTTCTCTTTCCCCGCCGGTATTATTATATTCGCAGCCAATCCGGCAATAAGGAGGAGGAACAGCCTGTATGTCAAATAAATTTACCGCGTACGGCTACGCCCGCGTGTCGAGCGCGGAGCAGAACGAGCTTCGTCAGCTTATCGCGCTGAAAGCCGCGAAAGTGCCGGAGAACAATATCTTCATCGACAAGCAATCCGGCAAGGACTTTGACCGTCCGCGGTACCGGGCGTTGCTGAAGCGCCTCAAACCCGGCGATTTGCTTGTAATCCTGAGCATTGACCGCTTAGGGCGCAACTATGACGCCATCATCGAAAACTGGCGCGTACTGACGAAAGAGCGCGGCGTTGACATCTGCGTTATGGATATGCCGCTGCTCGACACCCGCCGCGACAAGAACCTGCTCGGCACCTTCATAGCCGATTTGGTATTACAAGTGCTGTCGTTTGTGGCCCAAAGCGAACGCGAGAACATCAAGAGCCGCCAGGCGCAAGGCATCGCGGCGGCAAAGGCGAAAGGCGTCCGCTTCGGCCGCCCTGTCAAAAAGCCGCCGGAAAACTTCGGCGAGCTTGTTCGCCGTTATGAGCGCGGAAAACTGCCCCTCGCGGACGCTCTCGCGGAGACAGGGCTGAAAGAGGCCACGTTTTACAGACGTTTGGGGGAGTATCGCGCATCCAAACGCAAGTAAGGCATCTATCAAAAGGTGTACCTTTTGATAGCAACCTTGCATGCAGTTCAGTTTACCGCGCCATATAACAAAATGCAAGCAAAAAATTCATGATTCGCAAAAAATTTACAAAATGTTCACATTTAGGGCGCATAGCCGCCGCTTCCGCCGCCCCTGCGCGGCTTTTTGAGCCGTGCCGGAGACATTATCAAAAGGTACACCTTTTGATAGATATAAATCCTAAACTATCCATAATTTTGAAGGAGGGCAAACTCATGACATAAACGCGAATATGCGCCAAGGCACTCACTTGGATGGTATCGGCGGACATGCCCCTTGCCATTTTGTCGGCTTTCGCCCCTGCTGGATGACGATGCGGTGGCATCCGGTTATTGCGTCGATCCGCATAGCAATGACGGGAAAGATGTGATTTGGATGCTTGTTTGAAAAATTAGGTTATTTCATATTGACGGAGCTGCAATGAAATGACGCAGCTCACTTTTGGAGGGGGTTTTTATGGCGCAAAATGATTTTATTTCTTCATACGACGACATGGGCGGTGACTTTACGGGGTTGCTTGTTCACCAACATGAAAGCGTTGGTAAACGGATTCTAAGAATTAACCGCGACAGCGGAGCAGCCATATTTATGCCGGAAGCGTGGATTCCGGAGGAGGTGCTGCACTTTTATAGGCATGAGGATGGTTCGTATAAAATAAAAAGCGAGGTTGATGGCCGCGTACTCGACCTTGATTCTTGGATGTCAGCCAATGGTACGAAGGTACACTTCTGGGACGATCATGACAGCGGCAATCAAAGGTGGCATGTCAAAAGACTTAACGGGTGGGATTACTATGGTATCGGCGAAGCGCTTAATCTCGGTCCTAAATGTGCGGGAAATTCCGCTTTCGATGTCGGAGACGGGAACACTTGCCTGTGGGATTACCACGGAGGCTGGCAGCAACAGTTTGGGATATATCGGGTGTCTATGCAGGAGCACTGTGGGGATCATGTCGGAGAAGCGGAAAGAATAATTAACATCCAAAATATGCAAAGAGATGGAGCGGGAAGTATGTTAAAAAACTTTTGGAACAAAAAATCGGACTATAGAAGTTTAGAAAAATTGAACGTTTATTATCTGTTTCACAGTGGCTTTGCCGTCGAAACGGAAACGGCCTGGCTGATATTCGACTATTTTCTTGATATTCCCGCCGACATTTTGGAAGAGGACGGTCAAATAATATTGCGGAGATGGGATGTACCTAAAACCTTGGCTAATGGCTGCGTTATGCCTGAGCTTTTCGGCAACAAACAGGTCTACGTGTTT
>JAITJC010000049.1 GCA_031279125.1 Oscillospiraceae bacterium | reverse complement strand
GAGATTCTTTGGACTCCATTATTTGTGACTTGATTAGTTAGGGGCACAGAGTTATACTACCGTGACGGGATTTGCGGTCACGCGGGTTCTATGATTCCGAACCTTGTATCCAGCGGCATCGTGCCTTGCCCTAAAAGCATTGGTTTTAACAATCTTCGCTTCAACGTCCCCAAGGGCCTCAAGGATCGCAGGGTCCCGCCGGGCCTCCGGGGCCGGCCGGGCCTCAGGGACCGGCGGGTTCGTCAGGCACGGGGGGCTCTTCCGCGATAATCATCCCGTTCGCGTCAGGCCGCGTCTCCATCCACTCCGACTCCGGCGGCGCGCCCCGCGATCTCTCCGCGATCGGCTTCGGCAGCTCCGGGGGCATCATCACAATCCCCTCAGGCGGTCAGATAACACCCCCCGCCGACGCTTCCATCTCGTTCTCTCTGCCGTTTGACGCCGTAATCGACAGAATATACGCCACGATCGCAAATTCCTCCGCCTTCACCCCGTCCTCCGGCACCGTCATATTCCCGCACATCCAACTTTACGTCGCCGCGCCCGGCGGCGGGGTGTTCAGCCCGATCCCCGGCGCGAGGGCAATCCCCTCCACAGGCTATTACGGCGCCGTGCCGGTGAACACCCCGCGCGCCGCCGTGCAGAACAATATAAACATCAGGCTCACCGCCGGAATGCGGATACTCATAGGCGGGGTGATGTCCGCCGGAGGCAGCGGCACTCTCTCCGCCGGCTACAACTTTTACTTCACGGGCGGAATATCGCTGCTCGCGGTGTAAGCGCTGCCCGGAAGGCGGCGGGGCGGACGCCCCGCCGCCTTTTTTTCGTCTGTTTTTTACATTTCTTCATTTTAATGTCTGTTTTGCGATTTCGCGCGGCATTATACTTCAATCAGCCCCGGGGCGCGCGACACGCGCCGGGAGCAAAAGATAAAGGAATGATAAAGATATGAAAAGCCTGCTGAAAAACGACTACGCCTATTCCCTCTCTCTCATCGCTCGCCGCGTTGTCCATCTCGACGACGGCGTATCGTACACCGTTTACGGGGCGCGTCTGACGCTGCCCTGCGGCAAGGTGGCGTTCGAGCGCGACTTCAGCTTCAACGGCGCGAGCCTGCTGCGCCGTCTGCGGCTCATATCTGAGCGATGCGTCCCGTATTATCAGGTGGAGGACATGCTCAACGATTACGTCCGCGGCGGTTGAGCGTCTCACCGGGGAGGGCGACGGCGATATATCCTCGTTTATACATCCATTTGCCGAAAAAATACGTGACGGGCAGCAGCGCGATTATCACGAAGCTCCGGAACGACGGAATAATCACGCCGCCCTCCTGCCCCATCAGCTTGTCGAGCCCCAAAAACGCGCTCAGCCGCCCGTCAAAAACCGTTATCAGCGCTGTGAGCGCGGCGGCGGGAAACAGTCCGAGCAGCCGTCCGCGCGCCGTGACGCCCCCGCCGAGCTCGCGCCCCGCAACACCCGCCAGCAGAGCGCCGAACAGCGCGGGCACGATATTGGCCGACGCCGTCCTCACGACGGGCGCCGTCAGGATCGGGCGGAGCGGCGCCATCAGCGCTATCCCGGCAGCGACGACGGCGGCCGTCACGAGGGACGCCGCGCACACGGCGATCACGGCGAGAACGTCCGCCTCCTGCGACCCCGGCTCCGCCTTCATCGCGCCCATGACGCTGTTCAGCACGGGCAGTTTGAGGTTGACGACCTCCCCCGTTATCAGCGTCAGGTATACCGCGCTGCCGAACACGGGCGTATATGTCAGCACTTCGAATAAATTCGACGGCAAGAAGATCGCGAGCAGCGGCAGCGCCGCCCGGAGCGTCTCCCCCGCGCGCGGCATGGCGTTGAATATGAGTCCCAGCGCCACCGGCATTCCTATCAGTATGACGACCGCCCCGGCGGCGCCCAGGCGCCCCAGCGTGTGCATGGAATTCATATACCGCTCCGCGTCCGTGCCCCCGCCGCGTTTTTTTCGTTTCTTCACCAAGCGCCTCCCTCACCCGCCGAGCAGGCGCGTCCACAGCACGGACGACGCCATCGCCGCGAGCATCCCGGCCACGAACGAAAACTCGGCGAGACGCGCGGCACCCGTCCTTTTCGCCGCCGCGTTCATCGCCGCCGTGACGAGCGCCGCCGTCACAAGCGTCAGCAGCGCGGCCGACACCCCGAACAAAAGCGGAACGACGAGCGCGACGATGATCGTGCCCATATACGTCCCCGCGCTGTACGCGCTCCAGCGGCGATCCTTCACGCTTATCTTCAAAATGCCCTTTTGCACGCGCTTGGATAACAGCGGCGCGAGTATCAGCCCGCCTATGATCCCTATCGCCATGACGAACATCACAAGCACAAAGCCCGCCGCCCCGGTTTCCGCCGCGCCCCCGGCGCCCCGGGCGCCGAGCGCTGTGTCCGCCGCCATTATCTCATACGCCGTGTTGCCGACAACGGACAGCCTCCACCACGACAGCGGCACGCCCAAAAGCGGCGCTATCGTAAAAAGCCCTATCAGCACCGTCACGGCGGGTATCAGACTGTACGCCGCCGCTGTCTTGAACGCTTTCATCACCCACTCTTTCGTGTGTCCAAGCTCCGCGGCGCGTAAATATGCCCTGCGGAAAAACAGGGCGCCGAGCGCCGCTATGTACAGGATCCCGACGAGCGCGGCCGCGTAAACCGCCGCGTGTCCCGCCGCTTCAAAATATCCCACGCGCTATCCCCTCCCCGAGGTTTTGTTTTTTACTGTATAAGCCCGCGCCGCACGGCCACACGTATCGCGTCCGCCGTGTTCTGCGCGCCGAGCTTTTTATATATTATCTGTATCGACGCTTTCACCGTGTTCACCGACAGTCCCCTGCTCGCCGCCATTTCGGAGCGCGAGAGCCCGTGGCATATATCGGCCAGTATGTCCCTCTCGCGCACCGTGAGCGAAGCGGCCTCATCCGCGTCCCCGGAGCGCTCGTTTTCCTCAGAGATGATATAGGCGAGCTTTTTCGCGTAGGTGG
Source organism: Oscillospiraceae bacterium (assembly GCA_031279125.1). Taxonomy (GTDB): domain Bacteria; phylum Bacillota; class Clostridia; order Oscillospirales; family Oscillospiraceae; genus JAIRRO01. Next base: position 5,673 of record JAITJC010000049.1, on the reverse strand, counting down.
AGGACTTTTTATGTATAGTCTCGAGCCACTTCAGGGGGATCGAGCGGTCGCCGCTTTTCCTCGCCGCCGCTGTCAGCGTCCGCATGTCGCGCCCGAGCTCTATGAACGGCATATCCAGCCCGTCGTCCTTTGAAAGCTCGTACGCCCCGCGCAGCGTATCCATCGCCGCGCCCTTCTCGCCCGCGTGGTACAGGCAGACCGCCCTGTGCGCCGCCGTCTCTATGCGCCCGAGCAAAAACGCCTCCGGCCCATACTCCCCGCCGCCCTCAAGCGCCGCGAGCGCGGCGGGATAGCGCTTTTCCGCAAGGAAATATTTCGCCCGCACGATGCTCTCAAGCCCGAAGGAAAGCGCGTTGAGGTCGCTTTTCTCAAACTCGCTTTTCAGCCACGCCGGCACAAGCCTCGTCCGCCGCGTCTGCGCGTAAAACCAGCCCGTTACTATATCGTGCAGCGTATATCTGTTCAAAAACTCCTCATAGCCGAGCATCTCCTCAAGCTTCCGCATAAGCTCCGCGAGCCTCGGCGGGCTCGCGAAATGAATGTTGACGCGCAAGAGGAGCATCAGCGCGCGGTGCTCTATCTGAAACTGCTCCGCCTCGCGAGCCTTGCGCATGGCGATGTTCGCCAGCCTCCCGGCGTTCCCGACATCCGCTTTGTAGTACGCCGCCTCGCAGGAGGCAAGCTCCGCCATGCCGGAAAACATACCGTCTTTCGCTTTTTCGGCATAGTGAGCGTAGCCCGCGAACAGTCTGTTCCCGCGCTCCAGCGCCCCCGCCCCGGCAGGGCATCCCACGCGGCAGACATACGACGCGACGAGCGCGCGCTCGCGCGGGCCGAACGGAACCCGTCCGCCCAGCTCATAATGCCTGTATCCCTTCTCAAAGAACTCCGCGTAATCGTACTCCCCCGTGTAAAGGCTTGTGAATATCCCGATATATCCGAGGTTCAGCCAGCATTCCGACAAAAGCCGGTGCTTCTCCGGACTGTCCTCCCCGCCCTCATACAGCTCTATAACGCGGAGCGCCTCCGCCCGCGCCTCGTCGAACCGCGCGAGGCTTTGATAGAGCTTGATGCGTATCACGTGAAGCCGCGTGTCCTCCTCGTAAGCCCGCTCCGGCGTCCTGTCCAGAAGTCCCAACAGGAAATGCGCGACGCGCGGCGGCGTCATCCGCGTCAAGGCGTGCGCCGCGTCCGCGAGCCCCCGATAATCCTCCGCCCTCTCGTAATACATCGCGGCGTCGGGCAAAAAGCCGTTTTCGCGGTGCCACCCGGCGGCGCGCGCGTAGACCTCCTTTTCGTCCTCGCGCGTCAGGAGCCCGCGCCGCCCCCGCAGGAACTCGATGAACAGCTTGTGCGCGCGGTACTCGTCGGCGTAGGCGTCATACCGGATGAAGGCGCTGATCTTGCCGATTTTCACAAGCCGCTCCTCCCCCTCCGCCAGCTCCCGCAGCAACGCGGACGGCATATGCTCTATGAGCGCGAGCTTCACGAGAAGCCGCTTCCACTCCTCCGGAAGCGGCTCGAATATCTCCGCCTCCATCAGCTTGAACACGCCGGATTTCATCGACGCCAGCGCGCGGCCGAGCCGCTCCGCGCCGTCCTGCATCGCAAGGCTGATGAGCCGCACGGCGAACGGCCAGCCGCCCGTCGCTATGTAAATATCCGTCTCCTCCTGCGCCTGCAGGGATATCCCCAGCGAACCGAAATACGCGCGCAACTCGTCCTTGTCGAATTTCAAATCGTTTTCGTCCACGCGGCTGACGCGCCCGCGAGCGAGCAGTCCCAGCATATTCACATCCGGCTCCGCGCGGGAGATGATTATCTGCGTCACGTTGCGGAACGGCTCCGCCATGGCGCGCCCGATGAACCGCAGAACCTCCGCGCTTTCGATCAGGTGGAAATCGTCCAAGACGAATAAACGCCGTCCGCCGGGGGCGGATTCCGATTTTATCAGCTCAAAACAGCGCTCAAGCTGTCGCTCCGACGCCGGGAAACCCGCCTCCGCAAGCCTTGAGGCAAGCCCCGCGTTCACCGCCGCGATCGTCTTGACGAAGTTCTCCCAGAAACGCTCCCCGAGATTGTCGAGCGCCGAGAGCTGCATCCAGAACGTCACGGCGCCGCGCAGACCCCCGGCGAAAGCGCCCACCGCCTGTGTCTTGCCGTAGCCCGCGCCCGCCGTCACTGTGACGACCGGGAACCCCGCCGCCTTTTCGAGCAACGCGTTCACGCGCGGACGCTCAAACAGTCCGCGCTCGCCATCCGTTACAATGCCGCCCCCCATTTTACTATATCCTTCCTTTTTTGCAAACAGCCGCTGCCTTGGCCGGGGACGGCTGTTTTCGTTCCGCGCAGTCACGCGCGTTGGGACGCGAGGCAGTTTGCCGCCGTTTATGCGTCCCTGCCGAGCATGGATCTGAGACGCGCGATTTCGGCATCCTTATCCGCGACGATACCCTGCCACTTTTTATCGTTTTCCTGAACGGCCACGCGCCGGGCGTGTTTCAGCGCGGACGCCTCGTTGCTGAGCGCGTCGCGGCGCAGCCGCTCCAACTCCCTGAACTCCGGCGACACCGTTATCTCCCTGTACGCCCCGATTGCCTGTTTCACGATGGGTACCTCCATTCTTTCAATCGGCTTTTTCCTGTTTCCATTTTACCCGCGCCGAGGCAGAATTGCAAGCAATTTTTTGTGTCAGCCGCGCCCGCGGGGGCGCCCGCCGCGCCGGGCCGCGCCCCCGCGTTTACCCGTAAACCCGCAGCCACCGTTCTTTTTCTTTAAATCCCGAGTACGAGTGGTCGACACTCGATTCCATTATGTCATACCGCGCCCAGTGGTCCTCCGGCACGTCGCGCCACGAAAGGCCGCGCGCGTCCACGTATACCTCGTCGCAGTCGCGGTACAGCAGACGGTTGACGATATACGCGACTTCCGCGCGCGTTATGTCCCCGTCGAGGGGGAATTCCCCCGCGCCGGGGATCTCCATATAGTCCAGCCAGCCCCACTTCCCCGCGAGCGCGATTTCCGCCGCCGCGCGGTGATCCTCCCCCGCCGCCGGGATGTATGTCCCCGGCTCCGGACGCTTGTACTCCGTCTTCGCGTCGCGCAGTCTCGCAACGCGCGCGCAGACCTCTATAAATTCAGCGCGGGAGACGGGCTCGTCCGCGCTTTCCTCTCCCTCGGGCAGACTGTGGATTATGCCCGCCGAGAGCATGGCGTTGAGCACAGCCGCGTAGACTACGCCCCCGCCCGGCACGCTCGCGTTCACCGCCCCGCTTCCCGTTTCGTCCCCGACGCCGACCATCAGTGAGAACAGAACCGCCATATCCCCGCGCGTGAGCGCGCCGTCGGGCCGCCAGAAGCCGTCTTTCCCCGCGAGCAGATATGGCATATGCCGGGGCTCTTTCGCCTTTTCCGCCCAGCCCGCGTACACTATCTTACCGGAGTCCATCGTCACTTCCGTCACGCGGACGGTGAGCCCCCTGTCCGCGTACCAACCCGAAAAAACGCTGTCGCCCCTGTCGCCCAGGGGTTCCAGCGTCACCGTTGTGTTCGCGGGGACATAGACGGGCGGAAGCGCGTCCTCCCCGTTCACGTCCGAAAATCGAAGCTCATACTGCCCGCCGCTGTCCGGCGCGCCTCCCGACACCCCTCCGCCGCTTCCGCCGCCGCCGAGCGTCTTGTCTCTGTCATAGGGGGTGATCTCTCCGGGGCTGTCCTCAAAATACATGCCGCCGACGACGGGCACATACTTCGCCCTGTCCTCAAAAACCTTCCGCCACGCCAAAACGCACGTGACGGAGACGACGGCAAGCACGACGAACGCCCACGCCACCCACGGGATTATATTGTGCCACAATATGCGCGGACGGCTTCGCGCCGTCTTATATATGAAAGCGCTTCCTCTTACAAACAGGTACAGAATTGCGCAGACAGCGGCGATATAAAAGGCCACAACCATTGGGGCGACTCCAATCCCGTCAACGCGGCGCGCCTGTCCCTCCCGAAGCCCGGCGTTACTCGACGATTTTTCTTATTTTCACTTTCTCAAGCTCCGGATCTTTCGCGAGGTCTAAATACTCCCCAATCGCGCCGCCCTCTGTGAGAAGCAGCTTGGGACGGCGCAGGGACTCCGCGTAATTGTGACAGACTATTGCGTGTTCCCCCGTCGTCAGAAGCACCGGCACGCCTCCGGGGAACGGCGCGACGAACTTCATGAACACGTTCACGATGTCCGGATCGAACTTCCTGTCGGAGGATTGCTCTAATACGTCAAGCGCCTCGTTCGCGTACTTCGCGGCGCGGTACGGGCGGCGGGACACAAGCGCGTCATACACGTCCGCCACGGCGATAATGCGCCCGACGAGCGAGATTTGCTTGCGTTTCAGCTTGTTCGGATAGCCCGTGCCGTCGTAGTTCTCGTGGTGCTGCAGCGCGCCCATGGACGCCTCCGGAGAGAGCTCGTGATACTCGTGCAGATACTCATAGCCCATCTGGACGTGCTTTTTGACAAGCTCGTATTCCTCGTCCGTCAGCTCTCCCGGACGACCGAGTATCTCCGCCGGGAGGAAAGCGTTGCCGATATCGTGCAGCAGCGCCGCCACGCCCAGCTCATAGAGCTTCTCGTCCGTCATTCCGCCCTCTATGCCGACAAGCAGGGACAGCACCATTACGCTGACGGCGTGATAGTTGTCGTACTCCCGGAACGGCTTGCCTTCCACACACTCTATTATGCGCCGTTTTTTCTTTCTCAATACATCGATGATGGGCGCCACCACGTTGTGCTGGCGCTCTATGTCCGCGGCGCGGTTTTTAAGACTGCGCTCACCGTGTTTCGCCATATCCATAAAATACTTCAGCGCCGCCACGGCGTCAAGATACAGCTCCCTCGGCAGAAGGAGCTGCGGCGTGACCTCCACGGTCCTCTGATCCTCGACGTAAACGCCGGGATAGCCGAGGCGGCTTATCATATCAATCTCTTTCTGCATAAGCCTCTGCCCGTCGGAATACACGACTTCGCTGCGCTCCCCGAACACCGGCTGGGCGAGCGTCATTCCCCTTTTCAAATTCGATACGACGTAATACCGCATAAATATCCTCTCCGATTTTTCCCCGGGCGGGGACGGACCCTCCGCCCCCGCCCGGTTATACGCTTACTTTACCACGCGCGTCGTCTTTTGTCAAAGATTACGACGAGCAGCGCGACTATCGCGACGGACACCACGACGATTACGAACTTCCCGGCGGCGGGGAGTTCCCTGTTCCGCCCGGACTCTATCAGCCTGTGGTTCTCCAAAAGCTGCGCCGCGAGCGCCAGCGTCTCTTCCGTCGCCGTCACCGCCGGGACGGTCTCTCCCCGGAGCAGCTGCGCCACGTCATAGAACACATACTGCCCGCTCTCATCGTCGTACGCCATCGTGAACGTGCGCGCGGGGATGGCCTCGGGCTTCACAAGCCCCGCCGCCGCCGCGCCGCCCCCGGCCACGCCGGCGGCGGCGGCCTCTGACGCTTCCGGAGCCTCGCCGCCCTCTGAACTATCGCCCTCGGCGGCTTCCGGCGCCTCGCCGGCTTCGGCGTCGTCGCCCTCGGAGGCGTCGCCCCCTTCCGCGTCCTTATCCTCCGCGGCCTCGCCGTCGGGGGTTTCACCTGATACCTCCCCCGCTTCGCCGTCGGTCG
>JAITJC010000048.1 GCA_031279125.1 Oscillospiraceae bacterium | reverse complement strand
GCGACGCCTATGATGACGGCGGTATTTGAAAAGCGCGCCGCCGAGGCGGGCGTCTCCGTGGACGCGTACTTAAAACAGCAGGGGGAGGGCAACCCGATGCGCAAGATGGGTATGCCGGAAGACATCGTCGGCACGGCGGTGTTCCTCGCCGCGCCCGCGTCCGACTTCATGACGGGCAACATACTCTATCCCGACGGGGGCTTGACAGCCATCGGCTGATACGAGTCGCGCTCTTCGAGCGCGCGGCGGAACTGCGTTTCGTAAAGCTCCGTGTACACGCCGTTTTTTGGCACGAGCTCGCGGTGAGTCCCGCGCTCGGTTATGACGCCGTCCTTTACGACGAGAATCTCGTCGGCGGACATTACGGTGGAGAGCCGGTGGGCTATGACGATGCTCGTCCTGCCGCGCAGGAGCGGGGCTATGGCGTCTTGAATCAGGCTTTCCGATATGGAATCGAGGGAGCTTGTCGCTTCGTCGAGAATCAGGATTTTCGCGTTTTTCAGCATGGCGCGCGCGATGGACAACCTTTGGCGCTCGCCGCCGGAGAGCTTTACGCCGCGGTTTCCGATGACGGTGTCGTAGCCGTCCGGGAGGGTCGCGATGAAATCGTGGATATTCGCGTCCCGGCACGCGGATACCAGTTCCGCTTCGGAGGCATAGGGCTTTGCGTACAGCAGATTTTCCCTGATTGAGCCGTTGAACAGGTACGTATCCTGATTGACGACGCCTATGCAGCTTCTCAGAAACGCGAGGTCCAGCTCGCGGATATCCCGCCCGTCGAGCCTGACGGCACCGTCCGTGACGTCGTACAACCTCGGAATCAGGTTTATGATCGTAGATTTGCCGGCACCGGAGGGCCCCACGATGGCGACGGATTTCCCGGACGGGACATCAAAGGAGATGTCTTTCAGGACGTCTTTGCCGGGCTCGTAGCGGAACGACACGCGCTTGAAGCTGATATCGCCTTTCACCTCGCCGGGGATCACGGCACCGGGAGGGCTTTCTATCTCAGGCTTCATATCGAAATATTCGAACAGGCGCGTGAACAGCGCCATGGAGCGGATTAAATCCACCCGGATATTGAGCAGGGCGTTCACCGGCATATACAGCCGGTTGAGCAGGGATACCATAATCGTGATGTCGCCGACGGTGAGACTGCCGTCGTGCCTCATGATAAGCAGACCGCCGACAAGATATATGAGCATGGGGCCGATGTTCGTGAACGTCCCGATTACGAACATGAACCACCGCCCCGCCATGCTCTCGCGTATGCTCAGCGCGACGCGGGCGCTGTTGGCGGCGTGGTACTTCTCATACTCCCGCTCTTCCGCCGTGAACAACTTGACGAGCAGCTGCCCGCTGACGGACAGCGTCTCGTTGAGAATTTGATTTATCTCGTCGTTTTTCTCCTGCGACTTCCGGGTGAGTTCCCAGCGCTTCCTGCCGACCGTTTTTGTCGGGATTACGAAGAACGGGACCATGACGACGCCGACGGCGGCGAGGATCCAGTTCTTCCGGCACATTGCCACAAGCGCGATTACGAGCGTCGAGGAATTGCTGATGAGCTGTGTGAGCGTGCCTGTTATCGTCTGCTGGACGCCGTCCGCGTCGCTTGTCATTCTGGTGATTATATCGCCCTGCCGGCTCGCGGAGAAAAATCTGTGCGACATTTTCTGCAGGTGCGCGTAAAGGGCGTTTTTCATATCGAAAGAGATGTGCTGTGCTATCCACGCATTCAGATAGCTTTGCCCGAGGCTTATGAGGTTCGAGACGACGAAAAGCGCGAACGACAGGCCGATGAGCGTCAGCAGTATTTTGAACGGGTCGCCGCCCGCTGTCGCGCGCACCGCGGCACCGACCGGCCCGGATATGTTGACGGGATTGCCCGCAATGGCGTCCACCATGCCGCCCGTCAGGATGGACGGGTAGACGGAAAAGAAGGACGAAATGATAATCGCCGCCATGACGAGGGACATTTGCGGCAGGTACGGAGTCAGGTAAGAAAAAATGCGCCGGAGCAGCGCTCCCGTGATCTTCGGTCTGTTCCGCTTTTCCTCCGGTGTTAGGAAACCTCTCGCGCCTCGCGGGCCTCCCGGTGGTGGCATAACAGCTCACTGCCTTTCCTGATAAAATGAATTTCCGGGTGAAGTCCCGGATTATTTTATTGCGAAAAACGGTTCGATACTGCGTGGCTTGCCGCGCGGTCGTTTATTGCGGTCGGGGTTGCATCGTTTCCATAAGACAGCGCAGCTCGACGCCGGTTTCGGCGTGCATTTTTTCAATCTTGAGCAACGCTTCCATAGCGCTTTCGAGCTCTTCGGACTTAAACGAGTCGAGAACATCCCGCGTGAAGGACAGCTCCGCCGAAAGCTCGGCGATTTTCTTTTCGGCCTCGGCGTTTATCTCCATATCCGACGCCGCGAGGCGCGCGTTTTCCTCCGCGAGCTTCAGGTTCCTCCCGGAGCTCTCCGCGAGCTGCGCGCGCAGCACGTCGAGTTCGGACGCGAGTTCCTTCACGCAGGAAACCACATCGCGCCTGTTGAAACCGAAAAGCTCGCTCCCGAACGTCTTTATGTAATCCTTCATCGCAAAACCTCCGAGTTTTAATTTTGATCCGCGGCGAGCCACTCGTAGGGCGCGCCGCCTTCGCAGGCGGGATAGCGCGCGCGGTCCCATTCGTACCATTCCGGCATTTCCTCGTCGCTTTTGAGAAACGCCGTCTCGAAGCCCTCCGCGTCGCACATGGCGGGATCGACGTGATAGTAGACACCGTCGGCGGAGACGATGTTCCAGGCGTGGCGCTGTCCGTCGCGCGTGCCGAGCACGACGATGCACGGCAGGGAGAGCGAGTCGCACAGCGCCTTGTATGCCATGGCGTATCCCTCCCCGATGGCGGCGCCGCCGAGCAAGGCGCCGTAAGCCGTCGCGGAGAGGCTCTGCGTCGGATATTCGGACAGCGCCGCCGCCGCGCTGTCGTACTCCGCGAGTTCCGCGAGGGAGCGGCACAGGGAGAGCAGTATTTCCCCGTCGTTCGCGCCGGACGCCGATTCCGCGATGTCCCGCGCCGCCGAGCGCAGCCATTCCGAAAAACGGGACAGGACGGACGACAACTGGCTGTAGCCGAACGTCAGCTCAATGAGGCGCTCCCCGCCCTCCGTCGGTTCCGGCGGGTATACCTCCGCCGTCGCGATCGGCAGCATCACGACGCGAAGCGGGTTTTCATAGTAAATCTCGCTGACCAGACCGAGGGTCTCTTCGCCGAATATTCCGGGGAGGCGCGTGCGTATCGCCGCGTCCGCGCGGTGGGAACTCAGCATTTCCAGAAGCTCCGTCCGGAGATAGCGCTCTGTTGACGCCGTCACGATGGTATCGAGCTGCGCGCGCGAGCGGCGGTAGGACAGTTCCGCTGTGACCTCGTAATACGACACGATGGGCGTGATGTCGAAAGAAATATCGGACAGCGCGTAAGAGCCGAAGGCGTCCCGCAACAGAATATCCTCTCGCGCGGCATCCAGATCGAGCTCCGGATCCCCCGAGTATTCGAATATATTTATGCGCCCGGAGACCTGCCCGCGCGTCAAAATGTCGTAGACAGCGCCGCGAAGCTCGGAATATTCCGACGCCTCCGGGATCTCCTCGCCGTGCGCGGACGCGGGGAGCTCCGCGTGCGGCGTCACAGACAGGCGTTCCGTTTCGAGTATGCGAGCGCAGCCCGCCGCGGGCAGGGCGGAGAGCAGCGACAGGACGGAAAGCAGAAGCGCCGCGCCGCGCCGCGCGGGCGAAGACGGGCGGACGGTCACGCGCGCGCGCCTTCTTGTCCGAGCAGGAAGCTCGCGACGCTTACGGTTTGGATCCCGCTTTTGTTTCCGGAGGCACCGGGATCCGCGCTCAGTATGTACTTGGGGTAATTGTCGCGCAGAGATGAAAGCGTGTTGAACGCGTCATTTTCCGCGCGCTCCGGGTGTGACTCCCGCCCGAGCTGGATATATATGCGCTCGTCGTTCCGCTGCGCGACGAAATCGATTTCGCGCTTGCCGTATTTTCCGATGTATACGGCGTAGCCCCGGCGTATAAGCTCCAGATACACCGCGTTTTCGATGGCCTTTACGACGGCTTCCGGGGAGAAGCCGAGCATGGCGAAGCGAAGGGACATATCGGCGAGATAGAATTTCTCCTGCGTCTTCAGCGGTTCCTCCGCCTGCAAGTCAAATCTGCGGCAGCGGGAGGTGATGTATGCGTTTTCAAGCCGTTCGAGGTAGGTGTAGACGGTTTCGATATTTATCTCCTTGTTTTCCCCCTTGAGGCTGTCCGAAAGACGCTTGGCGGAAAACGTGCGCCCGACGTTTTCGAACACGAAGCGTATGATGCGCGTGAGCTGGTCGGCGCGGCGGAGCTGGTGGGAGCCGACGACGTCGCCCCATACGGCGGCGCCCATAATATCGCGCACGTGGGTGTACGCCTCCTCCTGCGTGTGCTCCCTGGTGTGCAGGGCGGGGAAGCCGCCAGTCATAATGTACCGCGCGAGCTCGCGCCGGGTGTCCTCAAGCTTGGCGAAGCGCTCGCGGAACGTCAGGTATTCGCCAAAGGAGAGCGTCGTGACGTTTATGACCTCGCACCGCTCGTCAAGCGTGGCGAGCGCGGACGGGGAAGCGGCGGCGCTGTTCGAGCCGGAAACGTATATGTCCATGGCGTGATCGTACAACAGATGCAACGCGGCGCGCTCCCAGCCGTAAACGCGCTGAGGCTCGTCGAGGAACAGATAGAGCTGCCCGGAGGCGGTCGAGGCGCGCTTGGCGACGGCGTCGTAAAGCTCCGCGGACTCCGTCATATCGGGGTTTTCAAGCCCCTCGAAGCCGAAAGCTATGATGTTTTGCCGGGGGACGCCGCGCCGCGCGAGTTCGTCGCGCAGCAGACGCAGAACGGACGACTTGCCGGAGCGTTTCATTCCGACGAGAAGCTTCACCGACGGCGGCGCGTCCAAGCCGGCGCGCAGACGATCCGTATACAGCGGTCTGTCGATCATCGGAAATCACACACCCCTTAAAAGCCGGACGAAAGCCGTACCGGCCATATCACGCAAGATTGTTCGGTAACGCGCGGCTTGCCGCGCACCGTATTGTAACCTCGATTTTGCGAAAAAGCAAGTTATTTTTTAAGGTTATCGTATGAATCTCTGAACCGTTTGTGATATTGTCTCAATGAACCGCACGAGACTTTGTCTCACCGAGGCGAGTGCGGTACAATATGCCCCATCATGAAACAAAGGATGGGGTGGAGACAATCAGGAGG
>JAITJC010000020.1 GCA_031279125.1 Oscillospiraceae bacterium | reverse complement strand
GGTTTCACCTGATACATCCCCCGCTTCGCCGTCGGTCGGGGCGCCCTCTCCGCCGGACTGCGCCTCGTTATTACCCTTGGCGCCGCCGCCGCCGTCGGAAGCCCCGTTCGCCGCCGACTGACCGTCGCCCGCCGGTTCATCGCCGCCGAAGCCCGCGCCGGACGCGACGCCGGACGCCGTACCCCCGGCGCCGGACGGATTTTCCCCGCCGCCGGCGCCGGTGCCGTCGCTGCCGGCGCCCGTGCCGCCTTCCGTCAGGACGCCGTCCGCGCCGCCCGCGCCGTCCGCGCCGCCTTCGTTCTCTCCGCCGCCCGCGCCGGTACCCGTTTCCGCGCCGCCGACGCCGTTTTCATCCGCCTCTCCGCTCTCTCCGGCGCCTTGCAGCGCCAGCATTTCATCCGTCAGCGATTGCAGCGTCAACACCTCGCGCAGTTCCGTCATCTGCAGATACCCATCCGCGAGAGAGCCTATCGCGGAGTTCGGATTCGCCACGTAGCCCTTCGCGAATTCCAAGAGCGACATATCGCTGTTCCCGACGCTGAGATCCAGCTTTTCGCCCGTCAGATAGTTGAAGCCGAGCGCGTGACCCGTGTCGTACCTCACCAGCACATAGGGCAGGTCGGAGCCCAGGTTGTTCGTCATATGGACTATGCCGTAATTCCGGAAGCCCGACGGCAGCGCCAGCGCGCTTCTCGTGTCGCTCACTCGCCCGGAGTCTTCGAGGAAGCTGAGATACTCCGCGCCGTCCGCGCTGTCGAACACCAGCCCGTCATACTGCACGGGCAGCGCCGCGTCCAAAATCGCGAGCGAGCCGTTTTTCACCGCGAGCGGCATCGGGAGCTCCGTCTCGCTCCCGTCCGGCGCGCGGGACACGGTGTAATTCCGGAACACGTCGAGCCGGAACCCGTCATAGCTGAAGCTGTAAATCGGGGACGTCTCTTCCCGCAGACCGGGCTGTATCGGCCCCGCCGACAGCAGTTTCCCCGTCACAACGTCGTAAAGCTCTCCCGTTGCGAGGACGCCCTGCCCGTCGCGCAGATTCGTAAAGTCCCCGCCGAGCAGACGCCCGTCCTTTTCCCGGACGCCGTAACCCGTCGTGAAGTAATAATTGTCGCCCCACAGCATAACCGTGCGCCCGAGCGCCTCCGGCTCGAACCTGTATTTTTCCGTGCGCTCCCCGTCCGTCACGACGATTATGACCGCCTTGTCGAAGCTGTAATCGAGCGTGAACGTCCTCTTGTCGATTACGGACTGCGCGAACGGCACCTCGTCGTCAAACTTCGCGTAGAACCCGACGTCCGGATCCTCCCTGTCGAACTCCACATTCAGCCCGGACGCGCCGCCCGCGCCGTACACCGTCGGGACGGGCAGCGGCAGCTTTATGGCGTTCAGCTCCAGCGACAGCGCCGCGAAGCCGCTCACACTGACCTCTCCTGTTGGGATCAGAATGCCGCCCGCGTAATTGCCCTCCTTAGCGGAAGCATCCCCGATGAAATATCCCGACGAGGTGTTTACAGTCTCTATTTTTTTGTACAGATTGATTTTTTTTATATCGTACCCGTCTTCTACCCATCCCTGCTGGTTGATCATCAGCCAATAGTTGTACGCCGTCGTCGAGCCGGACGAGGCGGCTTTCGTGAGGTACGGCATGTACCCGTTGTTCATCGCGCTGTTTACTGTACGGTAATGGACGTATTGTCCATAGCCGCTCGGCTTGCCGCCGTTGTCGTTGTCGGTGGTGATGTACCCCGTCACAAAATGGTTCCAGCTCACCGTCGTCGTGCGGCGGCTTCTGAAGTTCTTCCCCCACCAGTCTACGGCGGCCAAGCGTTCCGCGCTGACAAGCATACTTGTATTATCGCTACTCTCACCATTGCCTGCGGTGTGCGTCAGCGGGTAATACCCATCCAGCGGACTAGCCTTGAACTCCGTCGCCGTGGTGCCAGTACCGCCGCAGACAAGCTTGCTGTCGCTGTACACGTACTGATCCCCGCCCGGCAGCTGCGTCTGCGCGCTGCCCGGCGCCTTGTGGTACAGGAACGCCGCGTTGCCGCCCGCCGGGACCGTTATCGTCGCCGCGACTAGGTTGACGTTAGAGAAGTAAGTCCCGGTATTCAGGTCGTAATCCGGCCGTTTGCCGACGAGGCCGCCCGCCCAGACCGTATCCACCTTGTACTTGGCATCCGTGGTGCCAAGCGTAATCCCCGTCGCCTCTACCGTCCCGACGAAATAGCTCTGGCGGATAAATGCCGTGCGCGAGCCGTAGTAAGCGACGTTCTGGTTCAGGTCCCCCGTTATGCCGCCGACGGCGTTTCTGCCCTTAACGTCCGCGTTTATCGTATTCAGGTACGAGCCGCCGGAGGCGTACAGCAACTGCCCCGCGAAGCCGCCGACGAGGTCGCGCCCGCGTATCTTTGTGCTTATGACGTAGTTGTTTTGGCTGGAATAGGCTTCGTTCCTGCCGAGGATGCCGCCGACGTAGTCAGAAGCGTCCGAGCCGACGAAGGAATTTATGACGCCGCAGCCGATGACCGTATACGCCCCGCTTATGCCGCCGATGTAGTTGTTGTAATCGGACGGTATGGCGGTCGCCAGCTTGTTGCCGCCCGACGTGTAATAGCCCACGAGCTCCGCCACCGTCTCGACTTGTTCCGTTTTAATATCACCACCGCTTTCGAAACCGACGAAGCGCTTTATGTACGCACTCTTGTTCGCCCCGCCGCTGTCGCTCCAGTAGGTCAAAAACTCGTTGCGCCACTTGACGTAGCCCTTTATGTCGTCGCCTTCTGTGCCCACCGAGGCGCAGTATATCGTGGAGATAACGCTGTCCGTTACGAAGTTGTCGCGTATGCTCTCCGCCCTGCCGATTATGCCCCCTACTTCCCGCGCGCCGAATATGCGGCTGTTGGACACGCGCACACCCCTTGTGGTGTGCTGGTTCGCGGGGGAGCCCGCCATGCCGCCCACGCGGTTTCCGCCGATGACAAGCACATGGTCGATGACCGTCACGCCGGTGGGGTTCGACACCGTCATTTTCGCCTTGTCGCCTGACGGCTCCCCCACCGCCGTCACCACATCGTTTGACGTGGCGTCTTTTTCGTAGACCACGCCCGTGCCGAACAGCCCGCCCACGTGCGCGTCGCCCACGGAATTGGCGTTGGAGACTACGATGGCGTTCTGTATGTCGTTGCCGTACATTATGGCGGTGCCCCACGGCAAGGCGCTGTGCGCCTGACCCGCCATGCCGCCGATGCAGTTCCTGCCGTACACGAACACATCGTGCGCCTTGCAATCGATGAGGTCTATGCTCGCGGAATAGCCGAGGAGCCCGCCGATGTACTGCCCGCCCTGCGTCTTAAGGCTCCCCGCGAAGGACAGGATGCTCAAATCCTCCCCCTCGACGTTTTTGATCGTCGAGCTGCGCGCGTAACCGACGAAGCCGCCGACGTAGTTATAACCCTCAATGTAAATGTCTTCGAGGTAGGATTCCTTCGCCGTGCCGTTGAGGTTGCCTATGCACCCGACCATCTCCGGGTTGCCGGACTTTCTTATCGTGATGTTTTTGAACTTCAGATTGCTCGCTTCGCCCTTCATATTTCCGACGACGCCGACGCCCTTGCCCGTCGTTGTGAACGCGAAGTCCCGGAACTCTATGTTCTTGATGCCCGCCGTGATGATGCCCACAAGGCTGCCGCCGATGTTCCCGGCGCCGGTGCGCGTGTTATCCCCCCCGACAACGCCCCACGTGCCGGGAACTTGCGTTGAGCCTATGTAGCTTGACCCCGAGACGGCGGTGCATCTGTGCATGGAAGCAGCATCACCAATCCCCACTTTCACCGTGACGCCCACCGCCAGCGTATCGGGGTTTTCCGTGAAGTGCTCGATGAGCGCCTCGACATTGTCAAAGCTGTACTGCGCGACCTGATTCCAAGAGACGAAGCCTGATATTACGCGCTTTGTCGCATCGTTGTCCCCTTCAAGCCTGTTGATGTACAAGTTGTAGGCCGGCATTTCGCCAGCAGACAGCTCCCCGTTGCTACCGTTCGCGTCATACAAATCGTTGAACTTTATATCCCCCGTGATTTTGATGTTCTGGTAGTCGTAGCCGTATGTCGGCATCTTCTCTTGCCATTCCTTCGCGGAGCTTATCTCAAGGAACATTTCACTCCCGAACGCCACCTTGCCGTCCGTGGTCACTTTCACGGACTCCCCGCCGCCCGTGGGCGTCAGCGTCGCCGACACGACATCGTACAGGTCAAAGTATTTGCTTGCCCCATCCACCGCGACCGATACGAGGCTCACGGCATTACCCGGCGACGCGATGAAATCACTCACGATTTCAGCCTTTATCACCCGGCTCGTCACGTGGTCTATCTCCACGTCCGTGACCTTCATCCCGGCCGTGTGCTCTATGTATATATCCACGCCGTTCCACGTGACGCCGTTTGCCCCCTCATAATCCGACGCGTTGTACAGCTTGCCGGTATAGGACACGACCTTCGCCGTCGCCGACCCGGCGCCGGGGTACGGGATGACATCCTGCTCCGGCCACCAGACGCCGTTCGTGTTTTTCAGCGTGGGCATCTGTTCCAAGAGTTTTGTATCCGAGTCCTGCGAAACCAACGGGTATATAAACGCGTCGCCCAGCCTTATGGCGTTGTAATAGGTGTTCACGTTCCGCAGATCGGTCAGATCCGTGGGATTGTCTCCGCTGCCGACTTTCAGCAGCCCCGTCACGTCGTCCACGATGGTTTTTTTCGCGCTGTCGAGCGGTATCACGCCGTTTATCTTCTGCCCGTCCCACGCGTAGACGTTCACCGACGCCCGGCGCGTACTGTACTGTCCGTCGCCCGCGCATCGGTGGACATACGCGGCGGCGTCCGCCGGGTTAAATTCGCTCCACGCGGAGGCGACGCTGCCCCACGCGACGGAGTTGAGCGCCGTCGGGCCGTTGTTCAGATAGCCGCCCGCTATGCCGCCCACGCGGTCAGAGATGCTCATGACGTTCACCATGTTCCACGTGTTCCGCAGAACTTGAGCGACATAGAGCTTCCCCGCAACGCCTCCGACGTACTGATCCGTTGTGTGTATACTGCCCGTGGCGTACATATTCCGCGCTATGCCTTGGTCGCCATAGCCCAGGATCCCGCCGATGCCCAGCCCGCCGCGCGCGTTGTCCGCCGTGATGTTTATATCCGTCGCGTAGCAGTTCTCTATTCTTCCGAAGTACGTGTAACCCAGAAGCCCGCCGATGCGCGGGAACGCGCTTGCCGAATTGATTTCAAGCGTCCCGACGGAGGAGTTGTAAACCTCCCCGTAACGCAGATATCCGATAAGCCCGCCCGTGAACGTCTCGTTTATCGAGGCGGTGTTCGTGAAGCGCAGCGTCTCATGGCGGACGTGGACATTGTCCACATAGCCGCCGCCCATGGACTGCGCGAGCCCTATGCCCCTGCCGGAGCGCGCCTCCACGGTATAATTATCGACGATGAAGTTCGTCAGCCTGCCCGCTGGGAACGCGAACAGCCCGCCGCCCACCGTGACGCCCGTCTGGTTGTCTATCTTTATGTTCTTCAGCGAATACATCCCCGTCAGTTCTCTTTGGGAATTGTATTTGCCGCCGTCGAGGTTGCCCCGGAACTCGTGGTTCGACGAGGTGTAATCCGTATACACGCCGACGCGGAACTCCGGAATTTCGCCCGCTGTGACGACCGCCCCTCTCGCTGTTGTGACGGTGTTCACGTCGCTATTGTTCCCCGTCGAGTTGAGCCTGAATATCATCTCGCGCTTGAGACGCTCAAGCGTCGTCGAACCATCCGCCGTCAGCGCTTTCAGCGCCGCCTCCGAGAAGTCGATGTCCGCCGTCAGGCGGTAATTGCGCTTCGTCCACTCCGTGCTGGCGGAGGGGGCGAAGTCCGTCGCGACGAACCGCACCCAGTCGAGCAGGGTGGCAATCGGCTGATAGAACTCCGCGTTCACGGTGACGTTCTGGTCTCCCACCTTTACAGACCCCGCCGCGCCGTTCGGCGCGCACCATACCTCGGTTATCGTGTACTGCGACATATAAGCCCCGCGCGCCTCGACGGTGTTACCGCGGCGCTTCCCACCACCGCTTCCCCAATCTTCCTGCGGTTTTTTCGGGCTGAACAGCACGATCCATACGCGCGTCATGCCGTCCGCGTCTATCTGCCGGTAATTGCCGAAGGAGTTCCCCGTTTTACCGATTGCGGCAAGGCCGCTGTGCGTCTTATTGCCGTTCACGCCGAGCACCGCCACCTGGAGCGCCCCGTCCTTGATTGTGAAATCGCGGATTATCTGCGCCTTCGGGTTCTTCAGCGTCACGACGACGAGGGCGTAGTCGTCCTTCTGATCCTCCACGACGGCGGACGTCACCTGTATCACGTCGCCCTCCGCCGAACTGAACGGCAGGGGCATAAGCTCTTGCTTCGGCATAGAGCTATCCATTGTAACGTGCGGATAATACCCTATCCCCACCGTGCCGGCGATGTCGAACCCGCCGCCGAGCGCCAGACCCTGCCAAGAGGTCGCGCGCAGCATATCCACGCTTATCGAGGTGTTGAACGCCGCGGTGTATTTGTGACTCAGCCCGGATGGCGTGTAATAATAGGCGCTCGTTTTCATCTTGCTCCCCTGGCTACCAACGCCGGGACCGTATGCCACGGTCGTCGCCTTGTCGGGAAGCGTCGGCTTCGCGGGAGGCTTGTCGCCGCCGACTGTCGGCACGTGCGGGCCTATCGCGTAGTACACGCCGGGGTAATACCACGCCCCGGCATATCCCGTATCCGTGTCGCTTGTGTACCACGTCCCGTCCCATTTCATTTTTGCGGTCACACCAGTATCGCTCATCGTGGCCTTATACTGCGTCTTCGCCTGGCGGTACGCGACGACGCCCGTGCTGTAAACGCCGCGCACTATGCCGTCATTGCGCCCGGTTATCGTGCCGAAGCGCGTGAAGTCCGGATGCACGTCCCCGTCATACACGCCGAGGATGTTGATTGTGCTGTATACGTTCTCTATGACGCCGTTGACGCCGTTGTTCCCAACGAGCCCGCCGACGTCATAGCCGCTCTTTGTGGAGTCTGTCTGGTGCGTCCCGTTGAGAGAGACCTGTATCGCGTACTGCTCATTTGACGGGATATCCCCCTTGACGGACGTGTCCTCGCCCGCTGTTGGCGACTGCATCGTGTAAGTCCGGGGCATGGACGGGGCGGCGTAGACGTACCCGTCGCTTATCGTGCCCGTGTTGCTGCTTGTTATGAACCCGAAGCGCTCCCGGGCGTAGACGGGCTGGTTGACCCTTATCACAAAGCGCTCGAACGTGCCGGAGTTGTTCCGCCCGATGACGCCGCCGTAGTAGTTCCACGCCGCCGTTTCCGGCGCCATGTGCTGCGGCGCGTCCCCGAGGTTCGTCCAATACTCCGCAAAGTCCGCCGGGAACGGGAAGCCTTTTTCAGACGACGCCGCCGGGACAGCTGCCTTAGCCTCGTACTTATTCCCCGCGAAGTACACCGTGGTGCCCGCAGCATACGCGCTGTTCGCCTTGTACCGCACCAATACCTCGCTGTTGTCAGCGCTTTTCAGGCTATGGTCGGAGGCGGAATAAGTCCAGTTGTCGCCTATCGCGGAGTCATAGCCGACATTTATCTGAATGTCGTGAATAGTGCCTTCATTGTACACGGCGAAGCGGGCGTGGTCGGAAACGCCGGCGCTGTACGCGAACATAGACGTGTTAAGCGTCAGGTTCTTAATCTCCGCGTACGCGCCCGCGCGCCACACGAGCGTGCCGCGCCGCGTGTTGTTCGTGAAAGAGAAGCCCTGGAAATCGATGACGCCCTGGAACGGCGCGGTGTCGCTGGAGTCGATGACATACGTCAGCGTGTCGCCCCTGTAATCGCCGACGCTGCTCACCGGCTTGCCGTGCGCGTTGACGCTCACGGTGCTCGCTATTTTGCCGGCGGAACGCATCTCGGCCGTCAAATACGCGTCCGCTTCATCGTAATTGATGGGGTCGAGCGTAATGTCGCGCGTGACGACGTACCGCCCGCTCTTTCTTTGCGCCTCTGTCGTGCCGTTGGAGTTGCTGTAGCCGACGTCGTAGTTGGCGTAGCGTATAAGCGCGAAGTCCTCCACGTCGCGGATTTCCTTCACGACGTCGTCCGTGTCAAATTCCACCCGGGACAACACTTTCTCAAAACCGTCGATGACGACGTACAGCTCTATCCTGTACTTAAACCGCCCCGCGTAACCCGCGAGCGTCGCGGGGTACGCCTGTATGCCTATTGCCGCGGATTTATCCTTCAGCGCCTCGCTGAAATCGTACCACACGACGTCCTCCGCGCCGTTCCCCCTCGCGGGGAGCTCCGCCACGCCGTCATTCGTCGTCTGATAACGGATCCCCCGGAGGTAGAACTTCCCTTCCCCGTCTTTTTCTATCTGGTCGCGTTCGTCGGCGAGGTCTACGTAGAACTTCGCCTCGTAAAGCGGCTGATTGTTGCTGTCTGCGCCGTTGACGTTTATGCCGCCGAGGTACACGCGCCCGGTCAGCCCCGCCCGCGTCTTCACGCTGAACGGCGCCGCCCTCATATGCTGTTGCTGTTTTTCGTCGCTGTTATCATTGATGATCTCCTCCGGTGTCGGATCCGCGATGAGGACGTGCTCCCCCGGGCCTATGTTACCCTCGCCCGGGTTGTAATCGTAGTTTTTCAGTTCAAAGGATGATTTCAGCGTCGTCGAGTCAAAGCCCTCGTTATACGTCGGCGCCATAAACGTGAATTCATATGTCTTGTCCAGACCCAGCCCGGAAATCGCGATGTTCTCTCCTTCCGTGTTCGTCTTGATCTGTCCCCCGGCGACGCGCTTTTTATCACTGGTCTCCGTCACAAACCACTGCACATCGCCCGTGATCGTGTTGTCCGGGTCTTCGATTTTCAGTCCGCGTATGTCGATTGTCGTGGAGGTGACGAATTCCCCCAGCCTCACTATTTTCGGCAGCAGCCTCGTCGTTTTGAACGTCAGCCTGTTGCCGCTTGTCGTGGCGTCGTACGCCTGGTCTAAGAATATCTTGGCTTCGTACTTTATATCGTAATCCGTCGCGCTTTTCAATCCGCGCAGACTGATGTGCCACACGCTGTTGTCCGGTACCTTGCCGACCTCGGCGCCGCCGGCCGCCTTGTACACGCTCCCGCCGTATGTGACCTCGGTGTTCGAGCCGTAGGTCGCGTCTGCCTTCCACGGCAAAATCAGCGTCCAGTTTCCGCCGTCCTGCGGCGCTTGGGTGTCGCCCGCGATTTCACTTTCGGCTTTATACACCGCTCCGCCGTGCGACACGTATTTTCCCGCCGTATAAGACGTACCCGCCGTCCACGCGGTTATCGCCGCCGGTTTCGCGGCTTCCGTCCATACGTCGCTCGTTTTGCCCTGCTTCCACAAGTCGAAATCTATGTTATCCGGGTTGCTGTTCTCATCGCTGCCCTCTCCCAGGACGCGCGTTATCGGCTCGCCCCCGCCGCGCGGGGTGAACGTCAGCGTCACCCGCGTCAGCAGGTGACGCAGCAGCTCGTTCGTGTTCTGGGTATTTATTTGTATGTCCATATCCGCGCCCTGTCCGTCGAGGTCGAGGGAGAACGCGCTCATATTGAACGTGACGTTGCCGAGGGAAGAGATCGCCGCCGTGACGAACGAATATTCCCCGATTTTTTGGTTTTCGTGATACTTCGGTCCCTCACCGTCTTTGTAATCGGAAATATTGTAATCCGCGTACACGACGAGCTTCAGCGCGCTGTTCAGCGGGAGATTCGTGAAGGTGATGGTGTCGGTGAACGGGACATCAACCGCGTAAAATCCGGTTTTGTCGTCCGGGATCACAAGAGCGTGTTCCGTATCGTGTGTTTCCGCGACGTCGCCGCGCTTGATTATCGTATCGAGCGCTAGGCCTTCGGCGTTGAGGATTTCGACTTTGTAATTCTGCGACGGGGCTTTGTCCGGCGTCAATATGCTTATCTTCGCCGTGAAGTTCGCAACGGAGTTCGCCGTCATGCTGATGCTCGCCTGCGGCGGCGATTTGCACGTATTGATGTCGCCTTTGAGCTCATCGTAATATTTGGAGATGTCCGTACCGAACACGTCGATGAAGCTCACCTCGTAACCGTACTTCGTGTTGGAGCTGAACACGGCGGGGGACAGGTACGTTATGGGCGCGCCCCCCAGGACGTTCGTTTTCTGCGCCGCGCTGAGGTCAAAGGACTTTTTATCAGACGAGTCCTTTTTTGTAAACGCCGTTGTGACTTTCTTCGTGTATTTCGCGGTGTATATCTCATCCGCCGACATAGGGGCGGACGTCCCGAAGTTCACAAGCTCAAGCTGGAACGGGTAAAGGGCGCCGGCCTCCGCAGCTATCCCCACATGCGCGAGAGCTTCCCTCGACAGTGTCGAGACCTCTTGCTTCGTGAAGAACGACCTGTTGACGAGCACCGTGTCTTCCGGGCCCCTGTATTTGAATTCCGCCGTCACCCAGTACGTTTCGCCGGGCGTTACGGGATCCAGTATCATCTCGCCCGTTTGATAGATGTATACGCGGCGGACGGTCTTGGCGCCGTTTTCCGGGAAAGCGTCGCTTTTCTGGTCGCCGGGATCCTTGTCCCAAATCGTGAACGTGACGCCGTTCGTCATTCTGGCGGCGGGGTCTTTGATCTCAATTGTCCCGTGCAGGGAATAGACCTTCCCCGTAAGGGCGCTCGCCGTCACCGTCGGCTGGACATAGCCCGGCGGCACAGGCTTGCTGGGCGCGGACGGCGCCGCGCCGGAGGGGGGCAGGGGCGCGGGCAGGTCGGGCATCTTCACCTCAAATTCCTGCTCGCTGAACCGCGTGAGCCGGCTTGCGCCCTCCCTGTCGATATACGTGTATTCGCCATAGACACGGTATGAGGAACCGAGGGAGAGCCCGCTGAAGGTGACGCTTAAATACACGCGCTCTTTGTCGCGCCCGTCCGGGAGCGCCACTTTCACCTCAGAGAGCTTTGTGCCGGAGGCGCTTAGAAGGTAAATCTTAATTTCCCCCGTCAATTTCAGCCCGCGATCCAGCACGGAAAGCCTGCCCTCCGCCGTATAGCCGCTTTGCGCCGTGTTGTTGTAGTCCACGCGCATTTTGGCGAGGCGCACAGCCGGTTCCCTGTATACCTCTTTGTTCGGGTCTTCCTCCGGCGGGTCAGCGGGGTCGCCGGGCTTGGATTCATAGTCCGGGATGAGGATTTCTTCCTCCGGCTCATCTTCCGGCACATCCTCTATGGGCGCAACGCCCCCGAGGCCGTCTTCGCCCGGCGCCGGCGTGGATGGGATTATCGGCACGACCTCGCCTTTTATGACGCCGTCTTCTTCCTCCTCCGGCACGGGTTCCTCTTCATCCCCGCCCGCTATGATCTCTCCGGGAACCGTCGGGCGCGCGGTACCCAGCTCCGCGTACAGGCCGAGCCGGGTGAGGTAATCGTAATAGTTGTAATACTTGCTCTCGAAGTACACCATCGAGTTCCGGCCGAGTCCTTCGACCCTGTGGAACACGAATTCCCCGCTCTCTCCGTCAGAGGACGGCTCGAAGGCGTAATAGCTGATGGCCTCCGGCGTGTGGAATATCAGGCTGTTGAGGGGGATGTACGCATAGCCGTTCTCCCCCTCTATCGCCATTTCCTGAACGTTTGAGAAAATGTTGGACTTCATCCGCGCCAGGATGAACGTGTCCGCGTCCGCCTGGGTCATATTGTCGTAGTTATAGGAGTGACCGTCGCTGACGAGCAGCCCGTAATAGCTGTCATAGCGCTCGAAGTCCTCATTTATAAGCTTGGCGGCGCTTGTCAGGTTCATTATCGCCGTCGCGCCGTTGACGAAGATCGGGAAATCGGAACTGATGCGCGACTTCCCTTCCCCCGCGTAGAGGTTCCCCGCGCGCTCATAGAGCATATCGGACGCGTCGAGGAATATCGGCCTGACGATGGCGGCGGACGGATTGGGGTCGTCGCTTCTCAGGTTGGCTATCCATTCCTCTCCGGTGAGCGCCGCCGCCTCAAACCCTATTTCGCCTATCGCGGCAAGGCGATAAAAATGGGCGAAAAGCACAACGGCAATTATCGCCGCCGCAATCACAACAATCTTCTTCATAACAGCCTCCCTGTCCAACAAAAGAACTTAGAACTTAGAACTTAGCGCTTAGAAGTCCGGTGTTCAGCCGCCGCCGAGCGGTATGAGCACGGACGGATTCGTGAACAGCAGCATCTCTTGTCCCGCCCTGTACAGAATATCCTTGGACAAATCCACGCTGTAACCCCGGAAATACGCCATCACGCGCGCTGCGCCCGTGTCTATCAGCATCCCGTCCTCCGCGCCGCTCGGGTAAATTTCCACGCGCAAGTTGTACAGCACGACCATATAGCTCATCGGGGCGAGTTTGATTTTCTCATCCGCGCCGTCGCCCCAGGATATTTCTGTCTCTTCCAGGAACACGTAAAGGTCCCGCCCGTCAAAGAGGAAGCCCCCCTCGGAGGTCGTCGATTTTTTCTCCCCTTTCAGGATATAGCCGCCGCCGGGATTTTTTTCGACGGTAGAGAAAAACTCCAGCCGCCCCGCGCGGGACTCTTCCGGGACGATTGCCGCCATATTCTCCGGCAGGATCAGTTTGTCCCCCCCCGCGAAAAACACGGGTATCGAATCGAGCGGGAAGACGTTCCTGCCGTCTTCCAGCGTCGTCCTGCCGTCGAGCCGGTTGATTTTGGTTCCCGCCGCGTGGGAAAAGCGCGTGCCCACGTCATAGTGGTAACTCTCCCCCGCGAATTCATACGTCTGCAAAACGCGCAGATACAGCGCGAGCAGGACGGCGACGACGGCGGCGAGCGCTGTCGCCGAGACTATTATAATCCTGTTCCTCCTGCGGGATCTCTTAGCGCGCGGCGTCAGACGCGGTTTGTCCGCCGCGCGGGAAGCCCCCGCCGGGTTCTTAAACGTCACGCTCAAACAAATCCCCCAAATCCTTGATGCCGAAATACAGATTGTAAACCGACACGAAAACAGAAATCAGAATGTATATCACCAGTATAGAAACGTCGTTCCTTATCTCATTGAGGAACACCCACAGAATGTTCGTCACTATGAGCGCCGCCGCAATGGCGGCGCTGTTCACAAGGTCGAAAAGCGCCTTGCCGAAGCCTCCCCCGCGCGCGAACAGGCCGATTAACACAAGCCCCGTGAAAAACATCAGGAACGCCGCGTTCATGTTCAGGCGGAACACGACGACAGAGATGATGAACGCCTCCCGTACCATCGCCTGCGCTATCCACAGCATATAGCGCGGGGGCATCCCGAACAGCAGGGAGAGGGCCCTCATTCTCCGCTGTTTCCAGTTCACATTCCAGATGAACAGCAGGAAGAACGACATCACGATAAGCGCGAAGGCGAGCGCCGTCCACAGGAAATACGACATCTCGAAAACAGTCGCGAGCATGTCGCCCCCCAGCCGGGCCATCATCACACGCCCTCCTTGGGAGAGACGAGGCGGCGCTCATTTTGAATCAGGAAGAACACGTTGTGCACGTGGCACAAAAAGCCCCGGACGCCCGGTATTACGTGGTAAATGTCGCGCCCTATGAATTCCACGTCCCCGTCCACCTGACTGACAACGGGCGTGTAGTCCTCTAATATCGTCAGACTGCTTTTGCGGTTTTTAACGCGAACCATGCTGATGTCTTTGAAGATCTCAAGCCCGTTTTCAAAGCTCGACACCTGCGCCTGAATCCTTCCGGCGCGAGAGCGCGCGTATTGCTCCAACTCTTGCTCCGAATGTGATTTCGCGCTGACGACCATCGTATTTTCGCCCATAGCCCGTTACCGTCCTTTCGCCTTTCCTCGCTTTGCTTTTCCCCGCTTTGCCCGTCCGCCGCTTCCGGGATTCAGAATATCGCGGTCTGCTTGACCTCCGGCACTTTGCCCACGAACAGGAAGTGGCTTTCGTCCACGGAGTCGTATTTCCCCGTGAGTATCGCCTCCACGTCGTCCAGCACGTCCTCTATCTTCACGAACTGTCCTTCTATGCCCGTGAACTGCTCGCTGACGAAAAACGGCTGAGAGAAATAGTTGCGGAGCTTCCGCGCGCGGTAGAATATGTTCATATCCTCTTCCGACAGCTCATCCACGCCCAAAACGGCGACGACTTCCTCCAGTTCCTGATACCGCGCGAGCGTCGCCACGGATTTCTCCGCGAGGCGGAAATGCCTCTCCCCCACGCCCTCTATCGTAAGGAGTTTGGACGTTGTGCTGAACACGTCCACGGCGGGGTAAATGCCCTTTTCCGCCACCTTGCGGCTTAGGACTATCTGCCCGTCTAAGTGGCTCATTATCGTGTTCACCGCCATATCGGTTATATCGTCCGCCGGGATGAACACCGCCTGGAAGGACGTTATGGAGCCCTGCCCCGTGGAGTTCACGCGCTCTTCCACCTCGCTGACGTCAGAGAGAAGCGTTGTGGAATAGCCGCTTTCTATCGGCATGTTGCCGATCTCCGCCGAGATTTCGGAATTGGCCTGCACAAAGCGATAGATGTTGTCGATGAACAGCAGGACGTCCTGACGGCGCTCATCGCGCAAAAACTCCGCGAGCGTCAGCCCCGCGTAAGCCGCGCGGGAACGCGCCATTGAGCTTTCCCCCATCTGCCCGAATACGACGGCGAGCTTATCCATAAGCCCCGCCTCCATCATCTCGTCATAGAGTTCCTTGCCCTCTCTGGAACGCTCTCCTATGCCGGCGAACACAGAGTTTGACCCCCAGCCGCGATAGACGTTGTTGATGAGTTCTTTTATCAGCACCGTCTTGCCCACGCCCGCCCCGCCGAGCATACCCATCTTAAAGCCCTTTTGCATCGGCGCGAAGAAGTCCAGCGCCTTTATGCCCGTCCAAAGCACGTCCCCGTCGATGTCTATCTCCGACAGGGCAAGATTTTTTTCATAGACGTTCCGCGTCACGGGGTTTTCTATGACGCCGCCGTCGATGAGCTCCCCGTAAGAGTTGAACACCTTGCCGAGGATATTGTCGGAATACTCGATTTCTATCCCGCGCGGCAGGGCGAACACGTCCATGCCCTTTTTAAGGCCGTTTACGCTTGAAAGCGGTATCGCCTGCGCTATCCCGCCGTTCACGCCCGCAACTTCAAAGGAAACGCGCTTGCCGTTGAGGTACGCGCACATGCAAGAGCGCATGGATACCTCGCTTCTGTCAAGCAGCACCTGAACGCTGAGGTTCGAGACGGAAATTATCTTCCCGATTTTTGTTTCGTTTATATTACTCAACTGATTTCTCCCCCATAAAAACTCTTTTTGACATAGGCGTCAAGCACGCGGCGGAAGGACTTTTGCTTTTTCTCCTTGGCTTCAATCACGCGCTCCGCCTCTTCCCGCTCCTCAATCTTCTTCAAGGATTCCGTTGTGGCGTTCTGCCGCATTACGTTTTCCGACGCGAAGGAGTTCGTGGCGGCGATTTTCATCTCATAGCCGACATAGGCGGCGCAGAGGGCGAGCAGGAGTTCCTCTGAATTGCCCTCTACGGTGAAGTCTTCCGTATAGAAGTTCTCCGCCTCCCCCGCGAGGACTATCGGGAATATGCGCTTCCGGCGGAAGCCTATGCGCCCGGAATAGTAATAGTGGTTATAGACGACGTTTATGGCGGAGTGGCGCTGATTCGTAAGGGATTCTTCCAGAACTTCCTCTATGCGCTCATATTCCTCATCAAAGCCGTCCCGCGTCATTACGGCGAGCGTGCCGGGCGCCTGCCGGCGGAGCTTCTTGCCGACGATTATCTTCTCCGCGTCCTCATCCTCCGCTATGGCGGCGTTTATGACGGCGTTCATACTCCCGCAGAAGGCATAGTCGCTGCCGATGTAGATGTTCAGCTCCGGCTGGTCGTCGTCCACTTTCAAAGAGAGCTTGTCGAGGATGAAATTGCGGTTGTTGACTATCAGGTCGATGATCTTGGAAACCTCGCTTTCCATGCGGATATACCGTTCCGATATGCGCCGCGCCGCGTCCACGTGCAAAAGCGAGTGGAAGTTCATGACCTTTACGATGGTCTTGATCTTCATTTTACGCTCTCCGCCGGGGCCGGGGTCTCCGGCGCCTCCGCGAACTTGCCGAAGCGCTCCGCCATGCCGTCCGGCGTCATAGGGTCAAAGCGGTATTGCTTCATCCGCTCCAGCATCTCCTTTCCGCGCGTCAGCTTGTCGCGCATCTCCGCGCTCATCTCGTCGATGTTCGCAAGCTCGAATATCTCTTTCGTTTCAAGGTAGCTTAGCAGTTCGCGCTTTATCGACGTGCCGAGCGCCTTCATCGCGGGTATCTGCACCTGCCCGCCGAGGCGGGAGACTGAAAGGCCGAAGTTTATGGCGGGCTTCTGGCCCTTTTCAAAGCTCTTTGAAGATGTGACTATCTGCCCGTCCGTTATGGAGATGATATTTGTCGCTATGTAGTCCGTGATGTCCCCGCCGCGCGTTTCCACTATCGGCAGGATGGTTATGGAGCCGCCGTTTTTGTGCTGGCAGCCGAGTTCCAGCATACTCGCGTGGGTATAGAAAATATCGGGCGGATAGGCGTCCCGCCCCGGCGCTTTCCCGGCGAGCAGGCTTATCTCGCGGTATGTGTTCGCGTGCTGGGTGAGGTCGTCCATTATGACCAGCACGTCGCGCTTTTGCTGCATATACGCAAGCGCGAGAGACAGCGCCACCTGCGGCGTGATGTACAGCATAGGCGCGCAGTCCTCTTGAAACGCCGCCATTATCACGGTGTAAGACATCGCCCCGCGCGCGAGCAGTTCGTTGTACACGCCCTTTACGGTCTTTTTGCTTTTGCCGAGCGCGACGTAAATGCAAATCACGCCCTGCCCGCGCTGGTTGGCTATGGCGTCAAGCCCTATTTGCGTCTTGCCCGTTTTCTTGTCGCCGATTATGAGCTGGCGCTGACCCTTGCCGATGGGGTAAAGGAGGTCTATGCCGCACAGACCCGTATACAGCGGCTTTTTAACCGTCCGGCGGTCCATAATCGGGACGTTGGGGGATACGGCGGGTATCTCCGCGAGCTCACGGAACTTGTTCCCCGTCAGCTTATCCTCGCCGAAAATGTCCACGATATGCCCTACGAAGTCCGGGGACGCCATCGCGGAGAACATCTTCCCGCTGGAGGTCACCTCATCCCCGACGTAAATCGACGCCGCGCGTTTCACAAGCTCCACCGTGACGGAACTTCTCCCGATGTGGCTGACGTAGCCTTCGCCTTTGTTCCCGATGTAAACGCGCTCGAAATAGAACACGTCCTCAAGCCCCGCCACTTCAAGAATATAGTTCGCAACGCGCGTCACCTTGCCGACGGAGTATATGCTCTGTCCCGCCTTTATCGCGTCAATGCGCGAATTTATTAGTTCCCCGATTCTGTCGCTCATCCGCTTATCTCCCTGCCCTTAATTGAAAAATCGTACATGCGCCCGCCTGAGACTATATAAACGCCCTCGCACACGCCGGGGTCGTACTGCGTCACAGAACCGTTCCCGTAGGCGTCCGGCGCCGCGGAGGGATCGCCCGTGCGGACGATAAGCTCCCCGGAGTCCAAAAACGCCCGCACCTCCAGCCAGTTGAAAAACGCCACAACGTCGCCGTCTTCCCGCGCCCTGTAATCCTCCAAAAGGCGGCGCTGTTCCTCCGTCACGCTGTCCCGCAGGACGGCGAAGGCCTCTTCCTTCTCCAAAAGGGACAGCCTGTAGCGCGTGTCTATCGGGATTCCCCCCAAAAGCTCCGCCGCCGGGTTCGCGGCGGGCGCGCCCGCCGCCGCGCCGCGCACAAGGTTGACGCAGGCTTCTTTGTTCAGCGGGAACCGGCTGCGAAGCGCCTGATAGCCCGCCGCGAAGCTTTTATCCGTATAGCGCCCGTTCATAAGCGCGAATACGTCGATGGCGCCGCGCCGCTCACGCGAGGCGGGGGCGGCGTCCTCCGGGTTTTCCGCCGCGAGCCTCGCCTTTTCCTCTTCTATCTTCCGGACAAGCGCTTTAAGTTCCAGTTCTTTGTTCTCAAGCAGTTCATCGAACACGCTTGCCTCCCGCAGCATATTCTGGCGGGAAAACCTGCCGAGTCTGCGCGCCGCCCCCAGAAGCAGATAGAAGAACAGGACGTTCATAAGCCCCAGTATGAGCGCGACGGCTATAAATACCCCCATACCAAGCGCCTCAGCTCAAAAGCGGGTTGAAGAACAGCAAGAGGAATACGAACGCGAACAGCAGAAGGAGCAGTACGGACAGCACGACGGCGACTATCATAACCGCCTGTATCACATCGTTCTTCGTCTCCGGGTTGCGCCCTACCGCCTCCGCCACCTTAGAGCCCAGAATCCCGAGCCCGATGCCCAGCCCGAGAAACGCCAGGCCGAGCATCCAGCCTATCGCCGCGAGAGTACCTTGTATAATTCCGTCCATTTGATTGTCATCTTCCTTTATTTATGATTTCCGCGCGGGTTCGCGGGGGGATTATCTGTACCGTCAGCCGCCGGAGGGTTCCGGGGACGGCGGGCCGTATTCCGCCGTCGGTTCCGCCGCCGCCGGGGATTCCGTTTCAGCAGGGGGCACCGTCGCGGCGGGCGTCGTTTCCGCCGGGGGCGCCGTTTCAGCCGGG
>JAITJC010000095.1 GCA_031279125.1 Oscillospiraceae bacterium | reverse complement strand
AAGTCGGGGCGTTTCACATAACGGCGGAATTTTCCGTGGCGTCCGGCGTGCGGAGAATCGAGGCCGTGACCGGAGAGGAAACGCTTGACGCCCTGTACGGCGCCGAGGCGCGCCTTTCGAAGATCGGCGCGGCGTTGAAAGTCGGAGACGCGGGCGAGATACTGACGAGACTGGAGCAGCAGACAGCCGAGCTTCGCGAGTTGCGGCGGGCAGTGGAGCAATCGCGGGCACAGTCGGCAAACAGCCTCGCCGAGAGCCTGCTGGCGGAGGCGACAGATTCCGAAGGGCTGAAAATCGTCCGCTACCAATGGGCAAGCGCGACGGACGCGCCGGCAGCCGGTGCCGATGAGATGAGAAAGCTCGGGGACGCGCTGCGCGATCGCGAGCCGCGCGTTGTGGCGCTGTTCGTCAGCTCGACGGCGGACGAAAAGGTGACGTTTTTTGCCGCCTGCGGAAAGGAAGCCATCGCGTCCGGAGTGAAAGCGGGGGATTTGATAAAGCGCGTCTCGGCGCTCGCCGGAGGCTCCGGCGGCGGAAAGCCGGAGTCCGCGATGGGCGGAGGCAAGCTGCGGGAGCTTTTCAATATCCCGCCGGACGCGGTGCCGGAATTCATTAAAGAAGTTATCAAAGGAGCGGCTAAGTGATGACAGACTGCGTTTTCTGCAAAATAGCGGCGGGGGAGATACCGTCGGAGACGGTCTATGAGGACGAAAGCGTCCTCGCCTTCAGGGATATAAATCCGCAGGCACCGACGCATATTCTTGTTATTCCCAAGGAGCACATAGCGTCGGCGGCGGACATTTCGCCGGAGTCGGGGAACTCCGCGCGCGTCGCGAGCTGTTTTGAGGCGATAGCGAAGATAGCGCGGTCTGAAGGGTTGGGCGGCGGCTTCCGCGTCATAACGAACGTCGGGGAGGACGGGGGACAGACTGTGCGCCACCTGCATTTTCATCTGCTCGGCGGCGTGAAAATGGGAGACTCTCTTACGGGTGTCCTTCCACATCGTCAAGGCGTTTAAGCGCGCACCCGCAGGGGCAGCGCCCCGTGAGTATCCGCGAAATATCGCCCGTGCGGTATCTGATGAGCGGCATACAGCGGCGCGTGAGCGTCGTGAGAACAATCTCGCCGCGCTCGCCGTCCGGAAGCCGCTCCCCGGTGGCGGGGTCTATTATTTCAAAAATCATATCCGGCTCGCGTATGTGCATCCCGGTGTGCCGGGGGCAGTCCACGGCGCCGCCGAAGCAGGTTTCCGTCATCCCGAAATGGGAGAATACCTCGCACCCCCAAGCGTTTTTCAGTGCCAGAACGGTCTTCGCCGGAATATTGTCCGCGCTGAGCAAAAGCGAGCGCAAGCGCGGCTGTTTTCCGGGTAGAGAGGCTATTTGAAGCATTTGCGCCGCAGTTCCGACGGCGCAGTCGGCCCCGGATTCCGTCAGCGCGCGTCTCGCCGCCTCCGGGCTTGACGAAGCGCCATGGTCTGAAACCTCTCCGAACGCGACGCCCTCGCAACCGAAGCGCCGCAGTCCGCGCGTCAGCGTGTCGCAGACACCGTCGGGTACGCCCGCGCCGCGCATAAATATCATGACGCGCCCGCCGGGACGCGCGATGTTCCTCATGCCGAAATCGAAGAAATCGACGGTGCTTTCGATCTCGTCCGGGGAAAAATACACGCGCTTTGGTCTTCCCGTCGTGCCGGAAGTTCCGAGCGTCACGACGCGGGACGCCTCCGACGGCGAAACGCACAGGAACGCCGTCGGGTCGGCGCGCAGTTCGCGCGGGTACGTGAAAGGCAGGGCTTGTAAAATGTCCGGCGCGCCGCCCGGAGGGGATGCGAAGCCTCGCAGACGCTCGCGGTAAAAGCCGCCGCGCGCGGCGCGCGACAGCGTTTCGCGCAGTTTTTCCGCCTGAAAGGCATCTATGCGCGCGCGCGACGGCGTTCCGGCGCCGATTTTTCGCGACAACCATTCCGTGAGAGGGCTCACGGGTTCCGTTGCCGAGCAGATGAACAGGATATAGCCGCGCGCGCGTCCCGGGGAGAGACCGCGCTCCGAGGCGTAGGTGACGAGCGCCGGGGTGTGCTCTTCCTCCGTTTCTATAATAAATCCGGAATCCGTGAGCATAGAGCGCAGTTCCCCCGCGCTTTTGAGGGCGTCCGGGGCTCCTTGCCGCGCGTACATATCGCTGATGATCAGCTGTCCGCCCGGAACCAAAACGCGCCTCGCCTCGCGCAGGGCGGAGAGCGGGTCGTCCAGCGCGGACAGCACGCACTCAAACATCGCGCAGTCGAATTCCGAAGCCCCGAACGGCAGGTTTTCAGCGCTCTCATCGATCCCGCGGGCATCGAAGCCCCGCCGCCGCAAAAGGCTCACGGTGTCCCCGTCTCCGCAGCCGATATCGAGTATTCGCGCGCCCTCCGGCAAGCGCGCGAGCCTTACGGCGCGCTCCGTCAGCGGCGCGCCCCCCGGATGGCGCGTCACGGCGTCGGGGCGGCTTTGGTGATATAGCGGGCGCAGAACGGCGTGACGCTCGCGCCGTCCGAGACGTGCAGACTGCATCTGCGCAGGCGCTCCAGGTCGAGCGTCCATGCGTCCTGAAACGCCATCGCGGAAATTGTAAAGCCGTGCGACTTCACTCGGGAGAGGAAGGCTGACATATCGCAGTAGTCCGATTTTTCGCCGGGCGGCGCGGATGTGTCCGCGTCGGCGCCGATAACCGGGCGCGTCCAGCGGCGGGCTACGAAAGAGCGGTTTTTCAGGTGCGCGTCGTCCGCGCAGCAGGCGTCTGGGTTGTATTTTTTAGTGAGCTTCATTATTTTGCCGCGCGGCAGCACGACAAAGTCCCCGTGAAAGCCGCAGCAGGGGTGATCGCACGACGAGGGGTTGAAGTCGCGTATTTTGAATTTGCCGCCGGTCTGTGTCTCCACAGCCCTCAAAACCTCCGGCAGGGTTATCCTGTCGCCGTCGCCGGGCGGCGCCGGATAGCGCCCGAAATACGATATGGGCTGGAAATGCACGCCCCGGACGGCGGGGGAGCGCTTCACTGCGAAGTCTATGATATCCCCGATTTCTCCGTCATTGACGCCCGGAACGAGAGTCGGGACGAGCGTAACTCCGAGGTTAAACCGGTCGCAGACCTCGATTGCTTTAAGTTTTTCCGTTATAAGCCTAATGTTTCGCAATTTCGCATATGTATCATCGCTCATACCGTCAAATTGCAAAAACACAAAAGACAGCCCGGCTTCGGAGAGCGCGCGCGCGAATTCAGGTTCCCGGCCAAGGCGTATGCCGTTTGAGTTGAGCTGCACGGTCTTGCACCCCGCCCGCCGCGCCGCCGCGATTATCTCCGGCAGGTCGTCCCTCACAGCCGGCTCGCCGCCGGAGAGCTGGACGAACGTGTTTCCGGCGTCCGCGAGTTTTTTGAATATTTCAAACAGCTCCCCGACGCCCGGCTCGCGCCCGCCCCCGCCGCTTTCGGCGAAGCAGACGGGACAGCGCAGATCGCAGCGGCGCGTTATCTCCACAAGCGCGCAGCAGGTTTTGTTCAAGTGATTTTCGCACAAGCCGCAGGAACCGGGGCAGCCCGAGGGGACGCCGGTCTCCTGCGGGACATAGCTTCGCCATTTGCCGAACTCCGCGCCCGACCCTCCGCGCCAGACTACGGCGGAGAAGAAACCGTGCTCGGGACAGGTCTTTTCCAAATGAATATCCTCGCCGCGCGGGACACGCTCCGCCGGGATACGCCTGAGACAGACGGGGCATACGCTTTCGGTTTTTCCGGGGTTCATTATTTGTCCTCCAGTTGCTCCTCAACCTCCGCCATGCGCCCCTCCGCGAGCTCTCGGGGGATCCGCACCGCGCCGCAGACAGGGCATACATCAACGTCGTGCGTGAACGATCTGCCGAGGTACGAAAACACTGTTTTTTTCTTTTCAAGCGCCGCGCCGCACTTGCCGCACGTCCAATTTTCGTTCCCGTCAGCCATCTGTCTCTCCCCCGCCGAATTTCATCCTGTGATAATAAGCGTCAAGCACTTCGAAACCGCCGTCGTCCGTCGGCTTATACGTCACCCAGTACACGAGCGCGGGACGTATCATTGAGCACTGCCGCACGCCCGACGGCGCGGCGAAAAAGCCGCCCGTTTCCCGCGCGAGGTACAGCGCCTCGCGGATATCGGAGAGAGAGATCAGCTTGCGGTCCGCGCGCTCCGCCGTTTCGGGAGCGATTGTGAGCCGGATGTCGTCCCACGGGGCGGGCAGGGGGGAATTTTCCGCGTCGTCCGTTGAAAATTCCCGTGTTATCAAACGTTTCACCTCCAAGGAGTTTCGGCGGCGCGTATCTATGTCGGCTATAGGCGCGGGGGACAGATCGAACGCGGCATCGAGCGCGTGGATACATTCCTTGCCCCGCGACGCGAAAACGGCGCGGCAGTTGGCGCAGTACACGATGTACGGCAGCTCGCTCGCGGACGCGCGGCTCTCCGTTATCTCCCCGTACAGGGACGGATTGGCGAGCATCATATGTCCGCCGTAGCCGCAGCATTTTCCCGTCTCCGGAAGCTCCGTGAGCTCCGCGCCCGCGCGCTCCGCTATGGCCCGGACAGCCGCGCGGACACCCTCGTCGGAAGCGGCGGAGCAGGGGTCGAATACGGCGGCGCTCATTCGCTTAGGGGGCGCGGGCGCCGCGCCGCTCGCGAGCAGGAGCTCATACAGGGACAGCCCCTCGATTTCCGGAAACAGCTCCGCGAAAAGCGACGCGCACGTCGGGCAGGCGAATACGAATACAGGCTCTCCGAGCGCGTCCCACGCCGCCCGTATCGCGGCGGAGCTTGCTTCAAGCATGTCGTCCTCACCCGCCCAGTAAGCGGGCGCGCCGCAACAGCCGAGGAAGATGCCCGTATCGTATACGGAGCGCAGGGCGGAAAACGAGCGCAGGACGTGCCGCGGGTCGTACGCCCCAAGCTGACAGCCGGGGAAAAACACGTATTCGCAGGTACCCTTTTCGTTGCAGGGGGAATAAAAACCCGCGTCCCCGGACGAAAAGCGCATCTCGCGCAGCCAGAAATCGTGAAGCGCCGGGGGCGCGGAGCCCGCCTCGACGCGCGCGCGGCGCGAAAAGCGCAGCAGCTCGCCGACGTCGATGGATTCGGGGCAATTGCGCTTGCAATGGCCGCAGTTATTGCAGGAATAGGCCTCGCGCGTTATCGTGTGCGAGGAGTATGGGGGATTCGCCCGGATGTCCGTGAACACCTCCATAGCTATTTTCATCGGCAGTTTGTGAAAACGGCGAAGCATCTCACAGCCCCGCGCGCATATGTCGCAGTCGCATTTCAGACAGCGGGACGCCTCCGCGCGCGCCTCGCCGTCCGTATACTCTCCGGAGGCGTCCGACGGGACGACGCGCGGGGATGGTATGGCGAGCGACGTATCGGGAGTCAGGGCGCAGGAGGCTCCCGCGGCGGGGGAAACCCTGCCCACCTGGAGGTACGCCTCAATGGAGCGCGAGGCGAGGCGACCGTGCGATATGGATGTCATAAGCTCCGCGCCGGCGAGTCCGCCGCCGAGGAAAACGCGAGACTCCGGCGTAGTCAGAAGCGCGGGGTCGAAGCCCCGGAGCAGGCCGAAATCCTCTCCGCCGGCACCCGTCGCGAGATACACGGCGCCGAAACCGTCGAGCTCCGCGAGGGACGAAATCTCACGCCCGAACTCAAAACGCGCGTCGAGCCGGGCGAAGCTCAAAGCGAACTCCGCGTCGAATATATCAAACTCCGGAAGCCCGCGCAGAGAGCCCCCCCACGCGGTCTCGCGCTCAAAAACCGTCACGCTGTACCGCTTCGACACGAGGGAGAGCGCGGCGGACAGCCCGGACGGACCCGCGCCGACGACGGCGGCGCTGCCGGCTTTTTGAGGTATCGCGTAGCTGTCGCGCCGCTTGTCGCGCGCCTGCGCCACGGCGGTGCGCTCTATGCCCCTTAGATTGACGGTACCCCCGGAATCGGCGCGGGGACACGCGCCGTCGCAGGGCGCGGGACACAGCCGCGATACGATTTCAGGGAATACGACGGCGTCGCGGTATGTCTTGTAAGCCGCCTGCCAGCGGCCATTCTCCGCCCTTGCCGCGAAGGAGCGCGTATCGAGGCCGAAAGGGCATTCCCGCGCGCAGGGCGGCGGTGCCCCGGCGACGCAGGACGCCGCTTTTGACGTGACGTCCTCCGACTGCAATTTGGTTAAATTGATTCTTTCCATAATCATGTGACCTCGCAATGCCGCCCGGCTTTATAGTCTCGCGACGCCCGTCGCCCGCGCAGCCTTCGCGACGGCGCGGGCGACGGCGGGCACGACGCGCCCGTCGAACGGCTCCGGGATTATATATCCGGGCGACAGCCGTTCCCGCGCGAGGGCGTACAGCGCCCGCGCCGCCGCGAGCTTCATCTCATCGTTTATATCGGACGCGCGGGAATCGAGCGCGCCGCGAAAGATGCCGGGGAAGGCGAGCACGTTGTTTATTTGATTCGGAAAGTCCGAGCGCCCCGTGCCCACAACGGCGGCGCCCGCCCTCAGCGCGTCCTCCGGGAATATCTCCGGCGTGGGATTCGCCATCGGGAAAACGATGGGGCCGCGCGCCATGGAACGCACCATATCCGGCGTGAGCGCGCCCGGCGCCGATACGCCGATGAAGGCGTCCGCTCCGCGCAGGACGGAGGATAGTGAACCCGGCACGCGGCGCGGGTTTGTGAGCTCCGCGATTTCCTCTTTCGCGGGGTTGAGCTCCGGGCGTCCGGGGAAAATCGCGCCCCGCCTGTCGCACAGGATCACATCCCGCAGACCGACGGACAAGAGCAGCCGCGCGACGGCGATGCCCGCCGCGCCGGAACCGTTGATCACGGCGCGCGCGGAGTCCGCCCGGCGTCCCGTCAGGTCGAGCGCGCCGAGCAGGGCGGCGGCGACGACGACCGCCGTGCCGTGCTGGTCGTCGTGGAAAACCGGTATATCGCAACGCTCTTTCAGCCGCCGCTCTATCTCAAAACAGCGCGGCGCGGAAATATCCTCAAGATTTATCCCGCCGAACGAACCGGCGAGAAGCGCGACCGCATTCACGATTTCGTCAGTATCGCGCGAGCGCAGACAGAGCGGGACGGCGTCAATGCCGCCGAACGCCTTGAAAAGCACACACTTCCCCTCCATAACGGGCATAGCCGCCTCGGGGCCGATATCGCCGAGCCCCAATACGGCGGTGCCGTCCGTTATGACGGCGACGGTATTCCCGCGCCCCGTGAGCTCATAGCTTTTTTCGCCGTCGCGGGCGATCTCTATGCAGGGCGCGGCGACGCCCGGCGTGTAGGCGAGCGACAAATCATCCCGCGACGACACGGACATTTTAGGTCTGAGCGAGAGCTTCCCCGCCCATTCGTAGTGCAGTCTCAGCGATTCCTTCGCGTAGTCCATAAGCTCTCCCCGGGTTCCCGATGATTAAAGTTTTATATCAGCAAAGCCTTGCGGAGTCAGGACTTTTCTGTGTTTGAAGCCGACGGAGCGCAACAGCTCCTCCATTTCGGGGAACTTGTACGCCAGCGCCCCGGCGGCGTGGGCGTCGCTCGATAAGATAACCTCTCCCCCGCGCTCCGAAAGCTCGCGGAGCAGCCACGTCTGCGGGTACTGCTCCCCGCGCCCGACGCGGTACATCGCGCCCGTGTTGACCTCAAAAAGGCGTTGCGTTTTCAGGATTTCACTCATCGAGGAAATCGCGGCGGCGCGATAGCGGGGGTGTGAGGTGTCGAAAAGAAGGCCGTTTTCGTTGTTCTTGTTTACAAGGTCGAAATGCCCCACGATGCCGCAATGCGTGACGCGCGCGACGGAGGCTTCCGTCTCGAAATATTTTTCCGCGAACGCGTAAAAATCGCCGCCGAACAGCCTGTCAGCGGTCTCGCGCTGGCCGTCCCGCCCGTCGTCGACAAAGCGGAATTCGCCTTTTTCCTCGATGAAGTGCGTCGAGCCGATGACGTAGTCGAACCCGTCAGCAGGCATATCGCCGAGCCTGTCCTGCTCTATGCCGGCAAACAGCGTTATTTTGTCCGCGTATTTTTCCCGCAGACGGCGCATTTCCGCAAGATAGCGCGGGAGGGATTCGGCCGTCAGGTTTCCGGTGTCGAACGGGACGGACGTGCGCGAGTGCTCAGAGATGCCGAAAACCTCTAATCCGGCCTCAATCGCGGCGAGAACCATCCCCTCGCAGGAATCGGCACCGTCGCAATATGTGGTGTGGGCGTGGAGGTCGCACAGCCCCGTCATGTCATTTTCTCCTGCTTGACCTTTTTATCGACGATGTGGCGGGAGGCGAGCTCGCGCCGCGCGTCGTCCGGCGTTATCCCGAGCTCCGCCATCAGAACGAGGCAGTGATAGGCGAGATCCGCCAGTTCGTACACCGTCTCCTCCCGGTCGCGGACAGCCCCGGCGATTATGACCTCCGTCGCTTCCTCCCCGATTTTTTTAAGGATTTTATCCGCGCCCTTTTCAAAAAGATAGCTCGTGTAGCTGCCCTCTTTCGGGTCGGCTTTCCGCGCGGAGAGTGTTTCGTATAAGGCGTCGATTGAGAAGGCGGAGAGTGTGCCGCTCACGAATATCTCGTCGTTGAAGCACGAATCCGCGCCCGTGTGGCAGGCGGGACCATCTTTGACGACGGAGACCTCCAGCGCGTCGCGGTCGCAGTCGGCGAGGATTTTCACGACGCGCTGGACGTTCCCGCTCGTCTCCCCCTTGCGCCACAGCCCGCCGCGCGAGCGCGACATGAAAACCGTGCGCCCCTCCGCTATCGTGAGTTCCAAGCTCTCGCGGCTCATATACGCTATCGTGAGCAGCTTGCCGCTTACGGCGTCCGTCACGGCGGCGGGGATCAGCCCGTCCGCGCCGAATTTCAGTTCATTTATATCGAGCATCGCCATTCGCCCCTATACCCTCACATTTATGCCGCGTCGCAGCAGAGTCAGCTTCAAATCGTTCACGGTTATCTCGCCGAGGTGGAATATAGAGGCGGCGAGGCCGGCGTCCGCGCGCGGCAGGGCGTCGAACAGCTCCGCGAAATCGTACGCGCCGCCCGCGCCGCCGGAGGCGATCACGGGGAGGCCGGTGACGCCGCAGACAACCGCGAGGAGTTCCAGGTCGAAGCCTCTCTTGACGCCGTCCGTGTCCATCGAGTTGACGACGAGCTCCCCGGCGCCTTCGCCCTCCCCGCGTTTTATCCATTCGAGCGCGTCGATGCCCGTGTCGATGCGCCCGCCGTTCCGGAACACATGGAAGCGCCCGCCGACGCGCTTGACGTCAACGGACAGGACGACGCACTGGTTCCCGTAGACGCGCGCCGCGCCGCTTATCAGGGCGGGATTTTTTATCGCGCCGGAGTTGACGCTCACCTTGTCCGCGCCGCATTTGAGAACGCGGTCGAAATCGTCGAGCGTGTTTATCCCTCCGCCCACGGTCAGCGGGATGAACACGTTCCTCGCCGTCTCCGTCAGGATGTCCGTGAAAATCCCGCGCGCCTCGTGCGAGGCGGTGATGTCGTAGAACACGAGCTCGTCCGCGCCGCCGTCCGAATACGCCTTCGCCAGTTCCACGGGATCCGCGACATCGGACAGGCATTCAAAGTTCACGCCCTTGACGACGCGCCCGTCGCGCACGTCGAGGCAGGGAATTATCCGCTTCGTTATCATACAGCCGCCGCCTCGCAAGTTTTAATCGCCTCGGACAAGTCCAACCCGCCCTCGTACAGCGCCTTTCCGAGTATCGCGCCGTGCAGTCCGATGCCGCGCAGCGCGCGGAGATCGTCCAAGGATGAAACGCCGCCGGAGGCGATCAGTTTCAGTGAAAGCGCGGCGGAAAGCCCCCGGTAAAGCGCGAGATTGGCTCCGGAGAGCAGGCCGTCCCGCGATATATCGGTGCAGATTACGGTCTCAACGCCGAGCTCCTGCATTTCAAGGCAGAAATCAAGCGCCGGGCGGCCGGTGAGCTCAGTCCAGCCCTTCACGGCGACAACGCCGTCCCGCAAATCCGCGCCGACGGCGATCTTGCCGCCGAACGCCGCCGTCAGTTCACGCACGAGGGCGGGGGTCTGCGCGGCGGCGGTGCCGAGTATGACGCGCCCGGCACCCGCCGCGAGATATTTTTCCGCCGTCTCCGCGCTCCGGATGCCGCCGCCGACCTGTGTTTGAAGCCCGGAGCGCGCGATTATGCCGCGGACGGCATCGAAAGCCGGCGTCGAGCCCAGGCGCGCGCCCTCAAGATCCACGATGTGGAGCCACCGCGCGCCTGCGGCGCGGAAACCCGCCGCGCGGTCGGCGGGCGAGCCGTCGTATACGGTCATTTCGGAATAGTCGCCGCGCGTCAGGCGGACGACGCGGCCGCCGTAGATGTCAATTGCGGGCAGGAGCAACATAAGGGCACCTCATATACAGTTCGATTATATGAGTATTTTATCACCTCGCGCCGAAAAGTCAAGCATCGTTCGGGAACTTGGGGTCAGCGGAAAAAGATGTGTAAGCGAAAAACGACAAGGCACAACAGGAGCGCGGTGAAAAAGGTCGCGATAAGAGGACGGACGGGTCCGCCCGGCAGGGCAATCCGAAACCGCATA
>JAITJC010000068.1 GCA_031279125.1 Oscillospiraceae bacterium | reverse complement strand
GCCCAGCCGAGGAATGTATACCCGCTTCGCGTCGGGCGGGTACCGCTCAACGTCAGGGCGGCATTCTGCGTTTTAGTCTGCGAGCCGGGCGCGCCGCTCCCGCCGTTGGCGTTGTAACTTACGGTGTATGCGGTGGTCGTCCATCGCGCGTAGTACGTCGTGTTCGCCGCCGGCACGGCGGAAGACGTCGTAATCTGCGTTCCGCCGGAGGCCGCCGTGAACCATCCGGCGAACGAGTATCCCGAACGCGTCGCCGTCGGGAGCGTCCCGAAAGCTGTTCCCGGAGTTTTCGACGACGCGGACACGCTCGATGTCCCCCCGTTGGCGTTCCACGTTATCGTAACGGTCGAAACTCGCCATACCGCGTACAGCGTCGCGTTCGCGTTCGCCGTGTAACTGCCGCCCGGCTGATAGCTCGCGGACGTCGCCGTTGAGCTCGTCGCCCAGCCGAGGAATGTATACCCGCTTCGCGTCGGGCGGGTACCGCTCAACGTCAGGGCGACGTTCTGCGTCTTCGTCTGCGAGCCGGGCGCGCCGCTCCCGCCGTTGGCGTTGTAACTTACGGTGTAATACGTTACGGGCGACGGGGCGGCTGTGACGGCGGTCGCCGTAAGCCTTACGGTATACGAACCCGACGACGCGCTGTTGTAGCTTGCGACTTTTACGTAGTACGCCCCGGCGGACAGCGTGGCGGTCATTCCGAATGCTCGCCCGTTTGTGTCGTCGTTTGACGCAATCAGCGACTGCGCGCTGTTATACAGGTAGCCGTAATTGTCCAAGCCTCCGGATACGGTAGATGTGAGCGTGACTCTCCCCGGGATCGGAAGCGTGAATCTGAACCAATCCACGTCGCTGCTCGGACTTATTGTTCCGGAGAGCGTTGAACCTATGCTGATGAACGTCGCGGCGGAGCCAAGCGTATTGGCATGGTCGTCCGCCGCTTCGGTCTCAAACGGCGGCACGAGCGAGAGAAAGACCGCTGCCGCAACCGCGAGAGAGATTATCCGTTTTTTCATTTGAGCGCCCACTTCCCTTATATATTTTATACAAGCGACTCTTTTCTGCAGACAATCTATCACAGCGGCGTATGCGTGTCAAGCCGTTTTTTCCCTCTCGCTGAATATTTTCTCAATATTTATATTTTTTCGGCATTTCCCCCACACTTCCGGCACTTTTCCCCGGTTCTCCGGTTTTCGTGTCTATCGGGCGCAGTTCGTTGACGCCGTCGCCATTGACAATAAGCGCGGCAGGGGAACCGTCCGGCAGTAAAGTGAGATCCCTTAGGGCGCAGTTGCCGCCGCCGTCAAACTCGAAAGTTGTTTGCCGCGTTGCCGCAAGACATAATCGCTACAGCCGCAAACGTTGAAGCAATTGCGAGCGCGATATTTCTCCGCATAAGCGTTTACTCCTGAAAATCATTTTGCCGTAAGGCGTTTTTTACAAGTGGTGAATCTCTGCGGGGTACCGACCTGAACAACTTTCAAATTCAATTATCCGGCGTCCCATGCCCGCGGAACAGTTTATTTCCCGTATTTGGCGACGGTAAAAAGTCGGCGCTTTCACCGCCCATCTCCCGGTCGATGTACACCGGTTCCACGCCGATGATTTCACCGCGTTTTCTCCATCGGGCTGATTTCGCGCACAGCCATGTCCCTTCGTATTCGGACGCTTTTCTGACGTCAAAGTCGTCCGATTCCGCCCAGTACAGAAGATCGTTTTCGCGAACTAAGATTGGCCAGCATATCTCCGTCGAATACAACTCCGGACGCGGTTGCAGGTGCAACGTAACCAAACCTCTGAATTCCAACTCAATGTTGCTGTACCCGACAAACAACATCCGTACAACCCGAACATCATCGCACAGATACGTCCGACCGGGACTGCCCTCGTGGATTCCGCCAAGATACTTGAGTTCTTTAAGGCAAACGTCCCCGAACCCGGCTGCATCAAAAAAGCTCTCCGCGTCAGTTATTTCGTTCCACATAACTTTATTCTCCCGTATTTTAGTATTTTTTGTTTAAACAATCACGAGCGCAAGACTTACGCCGCCGGTAGTTGGGGCAAGCGTTGCCGCAAACACAATTATCCCAACAGTTACTGCAATCAGTATAAGCTCATGCGTGACACGGATTTTTTCAATTGTACGCCGCCTATATTTCGCCGTTTATCGGCACCTCCGGTTCCGGGGTCGCGGGGGGAGGCGTCTGCCCGGCGGACGCCTCCGGCTCCGGGGGCGTATAGGAGGGCACCGGCTCCGGTGTCGGTTCCGGCGGGGCGTCCGTCTCGGCGGGCGGTACGCTGTAGTCGGGCGGGGCGTACGGATTGGGAGTGGGTTCCGTCACGCCGTCCCCGGACTCCGGGTCAATCTGTTCCGGGGAGGCTGAGATCTGCGGCGTTTCCGTTTCGATGGCCTCCAGCGTCCCGACGGGTACGAGGATAATCTTGTCCTGCGCGTTATAAGTGCTGCGCGAAACGTATTCCTTTTCGAGCAGTGTCCCGTTTTCGTCGTACCGGTACTTGTACGTATCGACGACGCAGCCGTAATGTCCGGCGGTGTCGAGCTTCGTTGTGCCGGGCTCTATGGATTCGTCCTCTATTTCAATGGTCTTGAAGTCTTTCGAGCTTATAGTTTCAGACTCCGTCGTGATATAGCCGCCGCGCAGCTTTGTCCCGAAGATCTTTACGGTCAGATAGCGCCCGTCCACCGTGGCGTCGATGCGCAGGGGGTAATCCGTGCTGTTTTTGAATTTGAAGTCCGTCGTGCCCCAGTTGACGGTGGCGTCGTTGCCTATGGGGAGGTACGTGACGATGAACTGGTGGTTGCGCCTGTCCGTCACTTTGAGGTCGGCGTGCAGGACGCAGTCGTATATCGTCGAGGACACCTGGCATATCCCGCCGCCTATTTCCTGGACAGTTCTGCCGCCGGAATACGCCCCGGCGGATTTATAGCCCTTCGCCGCCGTGCGTTCCCCGACCGTGCCGTTGAATGAAAATTCATCGCCCGGATTGATGACCGCGCCGTTTATGGCCTCAGACGCGAGCGTGATGTTCGTAAGGCGGTTCGACGAGCCGTCGATATACGTCTTCTGCTCGGCGAGCACGTCGCGGAAAAGCGTTTCGCGCAGCATGTCGCCCGTTATCTCCGGTTCTGTCACGATGAGCGGGATTTTTACGGTTTCGCCCGTCGCGGCAAGCTCCACGGCGTCCCGCGCCGCGTCCATATCGAAGCTCACGCCGCGCGCGCCCTCGACAATCGTTTTCGTTGCGGTGTCGTACCGCGCCGAAACGGGCGCCGCTTTGACCGAGTTGAAAATCGACGCCAGATCGACGCCGCCGCCCGTTTCCCGCGGCAGGGTGTATTCCGCGCCCTCGGACGTTTTCCCCTCGACGGCTTTGTACAGCGTTTCGACGACAAGCTCGTACACCGCGTCCGCGTCGGCGAGCGTTTTCCCGGAGCCTTTTATTATCTCTATCCTGTCCTGCAGGACGGAAAACGAGCCGTCCCCCAGCGCGAGATTGAATTCCCGGACGGCCTCCGCCACGCGGCGGCGCACGGCGTCTTCGTCGAGCGTCCCGAGGTCGGATATGCCCAAGTTCGTTTTTACGCCGAGGTAACCCGCGGCGTAAGCGTACCCGGCGGCGAATATATTCCCCGACCTGCCGTAATCATAGGCCCTGCCCGCCGCCTCCGCCGCGTCCGGTATAAGCCCCGCTTCCTCCGCCGTCACGGATATTATCCCGCCGTTCGGCAGTTTCACCTCCGCGCGGGCACCGCCCGCCGCGGCCTCATAGCCCCCGGCGCGGAGCGCTTTCTCGGCTTCCGTCTCCGAAAGCCCGCCGAGGGCGACATCCCCGACGTACACGTTCGGGAATACGGCGTCGGACGCATTGACGACAACAGCCCCCGTGCC
The DNA here is from genome assembly GCA_031279125.1 of Oscillospiraceae bacterium. Classification (GTDB taxonomy): domain Bacteria; phylum Bacillota; class Clostridia; order Oscillospirales; family Oscillospiraceae; genus JAIRRO01. The sequence continues at coordinate 3,510 of JAITJC010000068.1, read as the reverse complement.
GGCAAGGGCCGCGAACAGCGCTATTACGACGGCGGCGACGGCGGCCGGCGCGGCGCGTTTTTTCGATTGCTTCCTTTTGCTGCTGCGCGGCGCGAGATGCGCCGCCGTTTTCCTGTCGTTGCCGATCATTTGTAAAGCCCTTCTGTTTCGTTCTGTCCTGCCGCGCGCGAATGAAATATAATGCCGAAATATGATGCCATTGTATATCAGTCCGGCGGAAATATCAAATTACATCTTGATTACTTTTGTATACAGCGATTGTAATATAAATAATCAGTACACCCTCGCGGAGACGGCGCGCCCGCGCCCGAAAAGCGTCGTCTGCCCGTCGTCCGGGGGGGCGGTCTGCCACGGGCGAACGGTCTCCGTCCGCTCGCGCGTGTGGGCGTCGAGAATCTCTCCGATCAGCGTGTTCGAAAGCAGGAAACCCTCCGGCGTGAAGCGCCAGCGCCCGCCCCGGTTCACCGCCCAGCCGCGTTCCGAGTACGACGCCAGAAGTTCGAGCACGCGTTTCATCCCGCACCTGTATATGGAGTAGTACTCCTCTTCCGAGACGCCCTCCGAGGTGCGCAGGCGGAGCATCAGATATTCGGCGGCGAGCTCGAAGCCCGCTATTTCCTCGCGCGTCTCAACAACGCCTCCGCCCGACTCCACGCCGTCCATATACCTGTCGATATCCGAAAACGACGCGTACCGCACGGAGCCGATATACGAGTGCGCCGACGCGCCGAACCCGATATATTCCTCCCCCATCCAATACTTCATGTTGTGGCGGCTCACGGCACCTCGGCGGGCGAAGTTCGAGACCTCGTATTGCCTGTAACCGAAGCGCGACAGCGCGTCCACGGCGTACAGATACATATCCGCCTGCCTGTCGTCGTCCGGTATGAAAGGCGAGTCGCGGAATATGTAAAACGGGGTGCCTTCCTCGATTTTCAGCCCGTAGCAGGATATGTGGTCCGGGCCCAGCGCCATCGCCTTCAAGAGCGAGTCCGACCAATCCCCGGCCGTCTGCCCCGGCAGGCCGTACATCATATCCACGCCGACGTTCCGGAACCCCGAGGCGCGCGCCGTCTCCACGGCGATTTCGGCGTCCCGGAAGCTGTGCACGCGCCCGAGACCGCGCAGAGCTTTGTCGTCTGCGGACTGCACGCCGAGCGACACCCGGTTGAACCCCGCCCGGCGCAGGCGGAGGAATTCGCCTTTCTCCACGCTCTCCGGGTTCGCCTCAAGCGTGATCTCCGCGTCCACGGAGACATGCCCGCGCCGTTTCAGCTCGTCGAGCACCGCTATCAGCCTCGGTGCCCCGAAGCGGGACGGGGTGCCGCCGCCGAAGTACACCGTGTCTATGACATACCCGTCGAGCTGGGGGGAGTATTCCCTGATGTGGCGGCGCAGCGCCGCCTCGTACCGCGCCATGTCGCCGTCGCGCCCTGTTGCGGAATAGAAGTCGCAGTACAGGCAGCGCGACCGGCAGAAGGGGATGTGAATGTATATTCCGAGCTTTTTTTCCATAACCTCAATCCAGATACCTCGGCGAAAACTTTTCGGCGGGTACAAGCTCCGCGAGCTCCGTAAGAATTTCATCCACGCCGCAGACGGGCGCGCGGTCCGCTTCCGGCGCGCGCGCGTACGCGGGCTCATGCGCGGGCAGCGAAACTATCACGCTTGTGCCAATCCCGGCGCGGGATTCCAAAAGCGCGCCGCCGCCGTGCATCTTGGCTATCGACTGCACGACCGACAGACCCAGTCCCGCCCCGCGCCCCGCGCCGCCGGGCGCGGAACCGTACCGGGCCCATATGCCGCGCCGCGCGCCGTCCGGGAGCCCGCCGCCGTCGTCCGTCACGCTTATCAGGATCCGCCCGCCCGCCCGACGGACGGCAAGGCGCACGGACGTGCCGTCCGGCGTGAACTCGAAAGCGTTGCCGATAAGGCACAGCAGCATACGCTCTATCAGCCTCCTGTCGCCGTAAAACGGCGCCGGGAGCGCCCGCGCGTCCGACACCAGCCGCCCGCCGGGGAGGTCGAGCGCGTCCTCAACGGCGCGCGCCAAGTCGCGGCACGCGCGCGCGAGGTCGAAATGCGAGCGCTCCGGCAGCGGGGAGCCGCTTTCCGCCGGGAACACGAACGCATCGAGATGATTGAGCGCGCGCTCCATGGCGAATATGCCGCGCCGCATCGCCGCCGCGCATTCCGGAGACGCCCCGGCGCCGGGGGCTTCCTCCCCGCCGAGCATCCTGTCAGAGGCGAGCTTCAGCAGCGCGAGAGGCCCGCGCAGGGACGCGGCGGCGGACGCGACGGCGGCGGACGCCTCGGCGCGGCAGGGCGGATTTTCCGGCGTGAACGTACAGACGACGGCACCGTCTATCGACGCCCCGGAGACCGTATACCGCGCTCCGCCGAGGGACGTTTCCGTCAAAAACGCGTCCGGGGGGCTGAAAAGCGCGCATCCCGGGATCATATCGGCAAGTCCGCCGCGCGCGAGAATCGGCGTCTGACGCGCCGCCGGGTTCCGGTATATGATCTCTCCCCCGCGCGCCGCGACGACGGGTTCGCTCAGAGAGCCGAAAAGCGAGGACAGCTTATATGGCATACCGCAAGCTCCTTTTTGCGAATAAAGCAAGTTACGCCGTTTATTATACTGCGCCGCGCGCCCACGATACGCGCAAAATAACGGAAAACAAAAATATTATATCGTATTATGCGGAGCTTTGTCAAAGCTCCGCAAAGCGGTAGCGCGCGCCGTAAGCGTCGAACTCCGCGACGAATTCGGGATTGTCGGCGCTTCGCGCCTTGGAGAGATAATCATGCCCCGCGATCGACGGCGATTTTGTCTGGATGACGCCGACGGCGAGGTTGGAACAGTGGTCGCTCATGCGCTCGTAATTCACCAGAAGATCCGACCACACGAAGCCCGGTTCTATGCCGCACTCGCCGCGCTGTATGCGCGAGATGTGGCGGTCGCGCGCCTGCCTGACAAGCACGTCTATGACCTGTTCCAGCGGTTCCACCCGCTTCGCGAGCGCCGCGTCGCGGCTTATTACGGCCTCCGCCGTCATAGTGATTATTTCCGTCAGCGCCTCGCGCAGCACGGCGAGGTCGGACGGCGCGGAACCCGCGAAATCGATGCCCTTGTCGCTTATCTCCTTGGCGCTGTACACTATGTTTATGGCGTGGTCGCCTATGCGCTCCAGATCGCCTATGGCGCGCAGCATGCGCGAAACCTCCCAGCTGTCCGTGTCGGAGAGCTCCTTGGACGAGAGTTTCACGAGGTACGTGCCGAGCTTGTCCTCGTACATGTCGAGTTTTTCCTCGCCCGCTATGGGCGCCTCGGCGGCGCGCTCCGAATAGCCGCCGACGAGCGCGAGCGCTGAGAGCGCGGCCTCTTTCGCGATGACGCACATATCGCCCACCATGTCGCGGCAGTTCACGATGGCGAAGGCGGGGGTGTTCAGCAGACGCTCGTCGAGGAACTCCGTCGCCTGGACGGCGCCGGGCTTCTCCCTGACA
>JAITJC010000051.1 GCA_031279125.1 Oscillospiraceae bacterium | reverse complement strand
CCGCGCACCTGTTTCCGCTTAGCTGCCCTCCCCTTGTCAAGGGTAGGGTGGAGATTTGCGCAGCAAATACTACCCGACCTTGACAACGCTCCTTTGTTACAATGTGTCAAGGGGGGGGGCAGCCCCCCCCTTGGCCACCCGTTCCCACGCCTTCTTTCGTACCCCTCTTCTTCGCTTATCTTTTCTTTTTTTTGAGACAATATCAAAAACGCTTGACACGGCCGCGCGATAAAACAACGGGCGCCCGGGGGACGGCGGGCGTCCGCATCCCCCTTTTTTCGCCTTTTTTCGCCTTTTTTCGATTTTCACGATATTTTATTACTTTCGCTTGACATACGCCTCAAAGGGCTGTAGAATAAACGCGTATTGGTTTATATAGTCGTTCGTCGGAAAAAATCCGCGAAGCGGATTTTTAAGTTAATCGATTATAGCAATATGGATGCCCCCCGTTCAAAAAATTTTTTAAGGAATGGAGGTGTGTTGCTTACTATGCCCGGACCCATTTGGTTAATCGTAACCGTTGTACTCGTGGCGGGAGCGGCGGCGGTGTTTTTCTTTTTAGGAATTACGTACCGCAAGCGCGTTGCCGAAAGAGAAATACAGAGCGCGGAGGAACGCGCGAAAAGTATAATCAACGATTCGATAAAAGCCGCAGAAGCGAAAAAACGCGAGGCGCTGCTTGAGGCAAAGGAAGAAATACACAAAAACAGGAGCGAGTACGAGCGCGAGGTGAAAGAACAGCGCGCCGAGATCGCGAAACAGGAGGATCGTGTTCGCCAAAAGGAGGAGACGCTCGACAAAAAGACGGACGCGCTCGACAGCAAAATGGACGCGTTCGATAAAAAGTCCGAGATCGTCGCCGAAAAAATCGCGGAGCTTGACGCCGCGAAAGATGAGATAGCGCTCATCAAGCGCTCTCAGGTCGAAACGCTCGAAAAGATTTCGGGCTACACGGTCGAGGAGGCGAAGGCTTACCTCATCCGCAATCTCGAATCCGAGGTCACGCATGAAGCCGCGATGAAGCTGAAGGACATCGAGGAGCGGTACAAGGAAGAGGCGGAGCGCAAGGCGCGCGAATACATATCGCTCGCGATTCAGCGCGTGGCGTCGGACTATGTCGTGGAGGCGACGGTATCTGTCGTCCCCCTGCCGAACGACGAGATGAAAGGGCGCATAATCGGGCGCGAGGGGCGCAATGTCCGTTCGCTGGAGACGCTCACCGGGGTGGACTTTATCATAGACGACACGCCGGAGGCGATAACGCTGTCGAGCTTTGACCCCGTGCGGCGCGAGGTCGCGCGCATATCGCTCGAAAAGCTGATACTCGACGGGCGGATTCATCCCGCTCGCATCGAGGAGATGGTCGAAAAGGCGAAGCGCGAGGTGGACGCGGCGATAAAGGCGGAGGGCGACCGCGCGACGTTCGAGACGGGCGTCCACGGGCTGAATCCCGAAATCGTCAAGCTTCTGGGGCGTATGCGCTACCGCACGAGCTATGGGCAGAACGTCCTTGCGCACTCCATAGAGGTCGCGCACATAGCGGGCGTTCTCGCGTCCGAACTCGGCGTGGATGTCATGCTCGCCAAGCGCGCCGGACTGTTGCACGATATAGGCAAGTCGATAGATCACGAGGTCGAGGGTAGCCACGTAATGATAGGCGTCGATATAGCGCGCAAGTACAAAGAGAGCGAGGCCGTCGTCCACGCGATAGAGGCGCACCACGGCGACGTCGAGCCGAGAACTGTCATAGCGTGCATAGTGCAGGCGGCGGACGCCATATCCGCTTCCCGCCCGGGGGCGCGGCGCGAGAACATCGAAAACTACGTCAAACGCCTGGAGAAACTTGAGGATCTGACAAAATCCTTCCCCGGCGTCGAAAGCTGCTACGCCATTCAGGCAGGGCGAGAGATACGCATAATGGTCAAGCCCGACGAGGTCTCAGAGGACAGGATGGTTCTGCTCGCCCGCGAGATAGCGAAGCGGATTGAGGCGGAGCTTGAATATCCGGGGCAGATAAAGGTAAATCTGTTCCGAGAAACGAAAGCGGTGGAATACGCGAAATAGCAAAGCGGAGGTTGCCGCATATGCCTAAATTCAAACCTGACTATACGCGCGTCGTATCCTTCTCCCTCATGGGGCCGGAGAGCGGCGGGCCGTGTTTCGTGGACTGCACGGACGGGAAAATCACGCGGATCCGCCCCTATGAGTACGATAAATCTCTGAAAGAAACGCACAATCCGTGGGAAATCCGCGCGCGCGGGAGCGTTTTCCGCGCGCCGGGGCGCGTGACCATATCCCCGTTCGGTCTCGGCTATAAATCCCGCGTGTACTCAAAAAACCGCGTGCGGTACCCATTGAAGCGCGTCGATTGGGATCCGCGCGGAGAGCGCAACCCTCAAAACCGGGGCAAATCCGGCTATGTCCGCATATCGTGGGACGAGGCGGCGCAGCTTGTCGCCGACGAGCTTACTCGCGTGAAGAACACATACGGGCCGGAGGCGGTGCTGTGTCAGGCCGATATGCACGGGGAGGGCAAGCACGTCTCGCCCTCGCACGGCTGCCCGAACCGCCTGCTCTCGATTCTCGGCGGATATACACTGCAAATGCGCAATATGGACTCCTGGGAAGGCTGGTTCTGGGGCGCCAAGCACGTCTGGGGCTGTGAGCCTGTCGGCGAGATGATGCCTATGACGAATCTTTATCCCGATATCGCGAAAAACGCAGACTTGCTCCTGTTTTGGGGCTGTGACCCGGAGACGACGCCGCTTGGCGTCGTCGGGCAGATATCGTCGCGCCTGTGCTACTGGCTCTCTTCCATCGGCTTGAAGAGCGTGTATATCTGCCCCGATCTCAATTACGGCGCGGCGGTACACGCGGACAAGTGGATTCCCATCCTGCCGAACACGGACGCCGCGCTGCAACTCGCCATAGCGTATATGTGGATCACGGAAGGCACGTACGAAAAGGAGTATATCGACACCCATTCCTACGGCTTCGACAAGTTCCGCGCCTATGTCTTAGGCGAGACGGACGGGGAGCCTAAGACGCCGGAGTGGGCCTCGGGGAAGTGCGGCGTGCCGGAGTGGACGATTAAGGCGCTCGCGCGGGACTGGGCGAAAAAGACGGCGTCCATCCTGCACGGCAACGGCGGGGCGTATATCCGCGGGCCGTACGCCACGGAACCGGCGCGGCTGGAGGCCATGCTGCTCGGTATGCGCGGGCTCGGCAAGCCCGGCGTCCATCAGGCGAAGATGATAGAATTCAACCTATGGGGCCGCGATTTCCCACTGCCGTATCAGGGCGATTTCGTCCCGCAGCTGCCCGCCATAGCGGATCCCCTGCGCCCTGTGGACGGCGACGTGGCGCCGGAGATAAACATGAGACGCTTCACGCTCTCCGACGAACAGCAGCGCCGCGCGCCGGAGCTGATTGAGCTTTTCAAGCAGCACCCCGCGCCGAAGCAATTCATCCCGCGCTGTCTCGTCCACAAGGCGATTCTCGAAGGCCGCGCGGAGTGGTACGGTCTGCAATGCTTCTCGTCCAGCCAGGTACCGGACAAAAATAATTACAGGCTCCCGACAAGCGAATACGAGTTTGAGAAGATCGTCTATCCGCGCCCCGGACTGCCGCGAGTGCATATGATATGGACGGACGCGCCGTGCCAGACGACGTGCTGGAACGACGGGAATATGTCCATACGCGCCATGCGCGACGAATCCATCGAATGCATGGTGGCGCAGCACCCGTGGCTTGAAAACGACTGCTATTTCGCGGATATTATCCTCCCCGTCGCGACGAAGCACGAGATGAACGATATAGGCAACGACCTCTCCTCCGGCGCTTACGTGTCGATATACCTCGAAAAGCCGTGCTGCGAGCCGGTGGGGGAGTCGCTCTCCGATTTCGACGTGTGCGCGCGTATCGCCGAAAAGCTCGGACGGGACGTTTACGACGCGTACACCTGCAACTTGTCCGAGGAAGAGCGCGTCCGGTACTTCTACAAGGCGACGGGCTGTGAGGACTATATGACGTGGGAGGAATTTTCCGAGAAGGAAATATTCGTAGTCCCCTGCAAGGAAAACGCGCAGGAGCTTCCGGCGGGGCTTTTCGAGTTCTACCGCGACCCGGAGAACCACCCGCTTTCCACCCCGACGGGACTGCTCGAATTCTCATCGAAGCACATAGAACAGTATATGCCGGACGACCCGGAGCGCCCGCCGGTGCCGCGCTGGATAGAAAAATCCGAGACGCACGACGAGCGGCGCGGCTCCGAACGCGCGGGGAAATACCCGCTTTTGTGCATGTCGAACCACGGGCGCTGGCGTATGCACGCGCAGTGCGACGATATAATCTGGAACCGCGAGACGCCGACGATGAAAATCCGCGCGAAGGACGGCTATCAGTACGAGCCCGTGTGGCTCCATACGTCAGAAGCTGAAAAGCGCGGCATTCGCCACGGCGACATTGTGAAAGTCTACAACGAGCGCGGGATCGTGCTCTGCGGCGCGTACGTCACGGAACGCCTCATGCCCGGCGTGTGCTACGTAGACCACGGCGCGCGGCTCGACCCCATAATACCGGGAGTGCTCGACCGGGGCGGCGCGATAAATACGATAACGCCCTCCGGGCTGACCTCAAAGAACTCCACAGGGATGGCGGTATCGGGCTTTTTGGCGGAGGTCGGGCGCGTGACGGACGAGGAAATGGCCGCGTGGCGGCGGGACTACCCCGAAGCGTTCGCGCGGAAAGTCGACCACGCGGCGGGCGTATGCCTCGACGGATGGCTTGTGTGACGCCGGCCGGGAGCAAAACCCGTCCTGCGGGACATAATCGACAGTGTATTCGAAATCCCGGCGACAGACGTAACCGCGGAAACTCCGAATTGCCCATATCCGGCATAGGAGGAAAACCCGAACACCTTGATGTTAGCTGCGTAACGAGCGCCGGAGAACAGATTGGCGGAGAGGATGGGATTCGAACCCATGTGAGGTTGCCCTCAAACGGTTTTCAAGACCGCCGCGTTATGACCGCTTCGCTACCTCTCCGAATAAAAGCGGGGTTCAGTATAAACGATGCCGATCCGCGTGTCAATACTCAATGCTTTGAAAAGGGAGTGGTTCGATTATGAAAAAAACAATAACAACGCCGGACGCGCCCGCCGCGATTGGCCCGTATTCGCAGGGGATGACGGCGGGAGGGCTTGTCTTTGTATCCGGGCAACTGCCCATCGATCCCGCTACGGGGGAGATGGCGCCGGGCGGCACCGGGGAGCAGACCGGGCGTTCTCTGGAAAACGTGAAAGCCGTCTTGGCGGCGGAGGGGCTCGCGCTCGCCGACGTCGTAAAGACGACTGTGTATCTCAAAAATATGGACGACTTCGCCGCGATGAACGCAGTTTACGCCTCGTATTTCACGAAAGACTGCCCGGCGCGCGCCGCCGTGGAGGTCGCGCGGCTGCCGAAGGACGCGCTTGTGGAGATAGAGGCGGTGGCGTGCCGCGCCTGAACGCGCGCTACGCGAGCAAATCGACGATAAGCCCCTGAAGCTCCCCGACGCGCGCGAGCAGGTCAAGTTCCTCCGCCTGGGATGAAAGCACGGCGTCGGCGAGTTCCGTCAGCTTTTCGTCCACCGTTTTCACGGTGATAAAAAAACGCCCGCGCCCGCGGTTGCCGGAGGCGGCGTCGCGGGAGAACTCATAGGCGTTGGATACGACATCGTTTATAAAATCGCGTACCAGAGAGCGGTAGCGTTCGAGTTCCTCGAACACGGCGTGTTTTGAGAGCTTTTTGCCTTGTTCCTCAATGTCGGACGCCAAGGCGGCAAGGTGCGCCTTGTGTTCCTTTTCGGACATATCCGTCAGCACCCGGCGGAACGATAGACCTTCCGTTTCGGATGCGTCCCGGGTGGGCGGCGGTCTCAGTGCGTCCCGCGCGCGCGCCGCGGAATTAAAATTGCGGACTTTAATGCTCACAGGGGCGATCCCCCCTTACATTTTCACGTCGATGACGCCGGGCTGCGAAAACGGCATGGGGTCATAGCTCGCGAGTCCCCGGCGGATGTCCGCGCGCCGCGCATTCGATTTGCCGAGCTCTTTCATACGCGCTGAAAGAATCCCGCTGTTTTCGGCGACCTTTTCGCGCAAAGCGGCGAGCGTTTCGCGGAGCGCGGGTGTTATCTCCGCGCCGCGAAACGCTTCCTCTATCAGGGCGTTCAGCTCCGCCGCGCGGGCGAAAGACGCGTTCAGTCCGTCATACGCTTCGCTGTCGATCAACCGGCGCTGTTCGTCTGCGAGCGCGCCGTATTCTGACAGCAACCGCCCGGCGTCACTCATTGGACGCCGCCATAGAGCCCGCGTCGGAATACGCTATCTCCTGCCAGGCGGAACACAGCTCATCGACGATTTCAATTATGCCGGGTATTACGGACACGTCCTTCTTGACGTTCGCCTCAATGAGCTCGTGCAGGATGAATTCATACAGCCGCAAAAGCTCCTCTGAGATGGGTACGGACATATCGAGCGAGTTCATAAGCTCGGACACTATATTCTGCGCTTTTATAAAACTCTCATGAGCCTTTGCCGCGTCGTTTTTTTCGACGGCACGGGAGGCGAGGACTATGTTTTTCTTCAGCCCCTCATAGAGAAGCACGATAAGCTCCACCGGGCTGGCGGTCAGAATACGCTGCTGCTTGTAAAGCTCCTGCGGGTTGTTTGACATTGCCGCCATACGGCGCACCTCCGGGTTTTCTTCGTATTGTTAACTCTCTTGCCCCATAAGGCTCGACAGCCAGCTTGTCTGCTCGTTCATTTTGGACAGAGCCTCTTCCATGGCGGCGAATTTGAGATAGTACTTTTCCTCAAGCGCCGCCATCTTTTCCTCGAACGCAGCGATATCGTCGGACGCGCTGCTGAGCTTGTTCTGAAGCGCCGTGAGGTTTGACGCCCCGGAGCCGAGGTTGTAAGTGTCTATGAAAGACGAAACGCGGCTCAAAAAGCCTTCGGAACCCGCTATGACATCCATGACCTGCTGCGGGTCGCGCTCAAGCGCCGCGCGCAGCCTGTCCTCATCGAGGACGATTTCCCCCTTGCCGCTTTCAAAGTAGCTGCCCGTTTTGATGCCGATGGCGGCGGGGGACAGCCCCGCGCTTTGAACGGTCTCGTACATCGCGGCGCGCATATTCGTCAAAAGCCGCTTGATTCCGGTGTCGCCGTAGATGACGCCCTTTTTCGCGATGGCCTCGTAGCTTTTTATCTGCTCCTCGGTGAGCACGGACTTCTCCTCATCCGTCAGCGGGACATAGCTCGTTTCTCCTGAGGATTTGCGCGTGGAGACCAAATCCTCGAGCTTTTTTATGAGCGTGTTATAGCCCTCGACGAACTTTTTCACGTTGTCCACGACGAGGGAGACGTCTTTTTTCACGGTCGCGTAAATTTCTTCGCCCGTGTCTGCCGTCGTGCGGTTGAGCGTGTATGTAATGCCGTCGAGCGTGAAGGTGTTGGAATCGCGCTCGATTGAGTTTTCGTTGATTGTGATTTTCGCGCTTGTCCCGATGGCGGCTGTTGTCGCGGAGTTGATTCCGAAAGCGCCATCGTCGGCAAACGCGTTGCCCGTGATGTTTACGATGCTGAGCGCCGACTCCGTTTGAGCGCTCCCCTTCGCCTTTGTCTCTATGGAGAATTTGTCCGTTATCTGCGAATAGGACATCGTGACACCCGCGTCGGAGGCGTTCACGGTGTTTATCATCTTGCCGAGCGTGTCGTCCTTGCTGAACGTGAACGACGTGCCGTTGATGGAGAAAGATATTTTGCCGTCCGCGTCGAAAGTCAGTTTCTCTTTCAGATCCAAATCGTCCAGCTTCGTCGAGGCGGTGAGGCCATCCCCTTTGGATACGGCAGCGGCGCTTGTATAAGAAGCGCCCTTGGCGAGCGACGTGACGGAACTTATCGTTATGCTTCCCGCCGAGGCGTAAACGGACGGGGTGAGAGTCACGGCGCTCGCGCCGGAACCCGTCGTCGATATGGTATATGCGTTGTAGGCGGACTCCTTCATAAGGCTGTCCGCGCCCATTACGCTTGTGAAATTGTTCTTGAAATCCCGCAGCAGAGAGGATACTTCGCTGTACGCCTCCTGTTTCCACGTGAGCAGGGTGAGGGCGCTGTTCTTGCGATCAAGCTTTATTTGCTCGATTTTCATAAGGCTTGTTACGAGCTCGTCCGTGTCCATTCCGGATACGAGACCCGTAAGCCTTGTAGTGCTGAGTCCGATTGCCATGTTACAACCTCCTTCGTATAGATAGTATCGTAGCTTTTTTAAGGAACTTTACCCGTCGGGGCGTTTTGACGCGCGGGGGGCGGATAACGTTCGTCCGGTAGGCTTTGGAATGAATTTAATTTGCGGGGGCCGTACAACGCGAAAACCGGCGGCGGCACCCCGCGCCCGCCCGCGTGAACGAGCGCTATTCGTGCGCGAAATACCGCACGCTTTGCAGACCGCTGTCGCTGTAAATATTGCCGAGATAGGAATAGTTCGTGACGACTGAGCCCGCCTGCGCGACGGCGACGCCGAGGCTCGGATTGTACGGCGTCCCGGCCGGTACAACCATGGATATGTGGCTGACGGAGCTCGACACGGCGACGGCGGGATGGCCAAGATTGGCGCGAAGCTGTGCCTGCTCCGGCGTGACCTCCGTCCAGCCGTAACGCTTGCCGTAGGAGGCGAGCCAGCGCCCCATCGAAAGCGCGTTCAGCTCGTTTGCCCCGGCGGTGTCGGGGTACTCACGGGGCGCGCCGGATGCGGGGTCTATGTAATGCGGGATCTCGCAGCCTAAGGCACGGGTGACGTCCCAGACAAATATGTTGCAGTAAGTGTGGCCGTTCCTGCCGGGCGCGTACCGCGTCGCTGACGTGACGTCGAACTGCCGCACGGCCGCGTTGTAATTCTCCGGGGAGCGGTTTGCCGCGGTGTTCACAATCGCGGGCGTCGCGGGAACCCACTCCGCGTCCGGCAGTATGGCGCGCGCGCCGGAGTACGGTGCCGCGTATTCGGCACCGCCCGTCCGACCGGGGGCGACGGAATCGTACCCGGCGGCGTCCGGGGTCTCGCGCGGAGCGGAGGACGTTGCCCCGGCGAGCTTTTCCGAAAGCGCGGCGGATATTGCGGATAAATACATGGCGTCCGCGCCGGAGGCCCCGGAGGAGATGCCCTGCATCATCTGCAGGAGCATAAACATCGCGAGATGTTCCTCGGATACGCCGCCGCTCGCGGCTGTGGCGAGCAGCATCGCGCCAATGTCGCCGCCGTAAGCGGCGGAGTCCGCGCTCATACCTCCGGATAAGGCCACGGCGTTTTGCCGCGCGTCGCGGCTGACAGCCTCCGCGAGCGCGGAGGAAAAATCCCCGCCGGAGACCTGCCGCGCGGTTCGGTCAGGCGTCGTTGCGGAAAGTATGGAAACTGCGGAACTTAAATCGGTAATATTCATACGGTTATTATCTCACCTTTTCGCGCGGAACGCAATCGTCATTTTTTGAATTTTTCGGCGTAGGTCTTGTCCATATCGGCTATGAAAAGCAAAATGCCCGCCACCGCCTCGTAAAGCTCCGGGGGTATTTCTCCGCCGACGTCGAGGCGGGACAGCACGGCGACGAGCGGTTCGTCCGGGAATACAGGTACGCCGAGACTTTCGGCTCGCTCGACCAGCCGCCGGGCTGCGGCGCCTTCCGCGAAAGCCGTGAGCACGGGCGCGCCGTCGCGCTCCGGATCGTATTTCAGCGCCGCCGCCCGGCGACGCTTCCCGTCAGGCTTCTCGCTCATACGGATAGGTCGATGATATAGCGCGCGCGGCTTTCTACAGGCGCGGCTCGGGACGCGCCGACGCCGTCGCCGATTATGCCGACGCGGGTTTGGCTGAGGCGGTACCCCGCTTCGGACAGTATCTCCGAAAGTTTGCCGAGGTTCGACGCGAGCAGTGCGCGCGCGTCGTCGCCGGAGGCTTTCATGCGGATCGAGATGTCGCGCCCGCCGGCGGAGATAAGCGCTTCCCACCGTCCGAGCGCCGGAAGGTCGAGCGCGAGCAGCATATCGGTGCCGTCCGGATCAGCGCCGCGCTTCTTCTTCCCGCGCCTGACGTAAAGCTCCGCGTCACGCCTCTCGCCCCGGATATTGATCGGTATGCGCGTGTGTGAAAAAGCCGTCTGAGGCCGGGGGTCGTCCGTTCCGTCCGGCGCGGCTTCGGGGGCGACCGCGCGCCGGGGCTCCGTTTCGCGCTGTCCCGCAACACGGGAGGCCGACGGCACCCGCTCCCCGGCTTCGGTAGTTCGCGCGGACTCGCCGGTATCTTCACCGGGCGCGGGAGGGGGCGCTTCCGCCGCGATTTTAGCGCGGTGGGCGGCGTTTTGAGCGCCGGAATAGAAATAGAGGGCGTCCGCGTGAAAAGACCCGGAGAGGCCGGCGAAAGAGGACGCCGACGCTTCGGGCAGAAGGCCGCCGTCCGGGGGAGCGGCGTTTGCGCCGGGATTTCCCGCGGGTTCGGGCACCGCCTCCGGAATTTTCGCGGCGGCGCGCTCCGGGAGAGCTTCGGGCGACGCGCCCAGAGCCGTGGGCGGCGTGGTGTCCTCAAAGACCTCGGGCGCGCGCGGGACATCGGACGTGTTTTGGGGCGTCGGCACCGAAGTTTCGGGCGTTTTGCCCGGAGAGGCGGGCGCGGGCGGGGGTATACCGTCGGAGGGGACGGAAGCACCGGGAGTCGGACCGGGGACGTCGGGGATTGAGCCGGGAGCGCCGGAGGGCTCGGGCTGGGGGGACGCGGGGGCGCGTTCCGGAATATGCCGCTCCGCGCCGGACGCGGCGCCGCCCATCGCGGGCGCTTCGGAGAGTTCCCCGGCGGGGCGAAGGGTTGATGCCGGGGAGGAGGCCTCGCCTGAAAACCGGGGTTTCGGCGGGACGGGGTATCCGACGTCCGGCGCGGGATTTTCGGGCGCGGACGGAAACAGCGGCTCTGTGAAAAACCCGGCCGCGCCCTCCGGCGGCACCTGAAAAGCGGCGGCTTGCCCAACCGCGCCGTTGAGTTTCAGCAGTATGAATCCGTCGCCGATTTCGGCGACGGTGACGGATATGCGCTCGCCGCGCGGCAAGCTCACGGAGCCATCGAGCCGCACGGTAAACGCGAGCCCTTCCGCGGTTTTCAGCCGCGCGGAGAGAGCGTCCGATATCAGCACACGCGCCTCAAACGTGTCTCCGGCGCGAAACGGAGTTTCCGCGCTGTCCGGGACGGCGCGGGGCGTTATTTCGTTGGTGTTGAAGCTGTCAATTCTCATACGTGCTTTATCGTAACAAAACGCGCCGGACTTTACGGAAAGGCGGGGTACGCGCCGTCTGTAACCGGACATCTCGCGCCCGCGTATAATGTTTCGGCGCGGCGGTATTAAAACGGGTGCGCCCGGAGTAAAACGAAAGGCAGGTCATATTTATGCCCGGTATGAACAGCGGCGCGGAAAGCGGCGGGGCGCGGGATTTTGAGCATGTCCGCGCGGTAAAAATCCGCGAGGAGGAATCCGCCGTTTTGCTCGACGGCCTGCCCGCGATACTCCTTGAGATAGCCCTGCCGGAAATCATCGCGGCGCCCCGCGGGAAAGCGGCGCGGGCACCGGGGCGCGTGAACGCTTTTTACAACCATATGCGGCGCGCGATGGATGCCCACGCGCGGCGGTGTATGCTGCGGCAGGCCTCGGGGAGCCTTTGGGACGCGCTCGCGCGAAGCCGCCCTTTTGAGCCGTACCGCGTAAAAATGCGTTGCGGCGCCGCCATATCGGGGGACGGGACGCTGACGGTAGAGCGCTTTCTTTACGTCCGGCGTGAGCCGGGGGATGAGCGCGGGCGGCGCTTTACGGAAATATGGGACTTAAAATCGGGGTTCATATCGCGCCGCCGCTCTGAGGCGGTTGATTATCCGCCTCGTCCGTCTCGTCCCCGCCGCCCTCGGCGAGGGAAATGACGGAGACCTCATACGCCGTGCGTTCCTGCGGACCGTCCGGCGTCGCCTTTATGTACGCGCGGCTTTGAAGTCTGCCGTTGAGGGCCACCCCGTCGCCCACCGCGCGCCCGGACAGTTCCTGCGCGATGTTGCCCCACGCGATGCAGGGGATATAATCGCTGCGCCCGTACCGCCTGTTCACGGCAAGCATAATATCGCATATCTGCCGGCCCATCGGCGTCCGGCGGAACGTTGGGGGCTTGCATATAACGCCGCGCAGATGTACGCTATTTTCGTCGGGGCAGTCCGAGGCGGCCATATCCCTCGCGAACGCGGTGATTATGAGACGACTTCCCTCCCCGCTCTTGTTGTTGAAGGAACGCACCTCCCCGGTCACGCGGAGCCTCAACGCGCCGGCGAAATCGAAATCGAGCTTGCCCGCAAGGGAGTGCCGCGCGACGATGTTTATCCTGTCGAAGGTGCCGGACAGGCGTTTGATGTCCAGCGGAAACGTATAGTAATTCTCGCTGCCTCCGGTATGAGAGAATTTCGGAGGCAAAGCCGCCGACCCGCACAGCGCGGCGATGTTGTTTTCAAGTTCCAACTTCCACACCCCATTTGTCGTTGTCGCTCTTATACTATGAGAGCCCCGCGCGCGTTATACCAAGCAGAAGCCTGCCGCCCGCCGCCGCGAGGGACGCGTCCGTGCCGCCGGACGCCGTTATCTCCAACTCCTGTTCCTCCACAAGCTCCCCGCCGAGCGTCATCAGCTCGCGCTGGACGGCGAGCCACGCCCTGCCGTCCCCGATTGACGAGAGGGTCAGCGTAGAGCAAGGCGACATGCCGTACGTCACGACGGTTTTTGAGTCGAAAAGCGTCGGCGCGCGCCCGTCCGGGGCGAGAAGCGCGAGACAGGAACCGCGTGCGCCGCCGGTGTATCCGGGCGACACGACGACGATGTCGCAGCTTATCTCGCGCGAGGTTCCCGCCGCGCCCGCGAGATTCACGGCAAGGACGCCGGGGACGTCCGCAAGCGCGCCGCATACCGCGTCAGCGAACCCCTCCCCGCTGTTTTCAAGCACCGCGATAGTGTTCATTCGTTCCCGCCCTCTTGTGAATATAATACAATATCATAGTCGTTCTTTTCAAGCCGAACGGTTATATAATCTCCGCGAAACGCGGCAATATCATTATGAAACGCGCGGCGTAACCGAAATGTAAAAAAACTTGAAAAAATGTGTGTCAATAGTCCGGGGAATGCCAGCCCGGGAGATAGCCCCCCCGCGCGAAAGCATCCGCCCGGCGGGGGCGGCTTAGGCGGCGCCTTTTGTTTGGCGGCGCCGGGATAGACAAAGCGGCACGACGCGTGGTACAATGGTCGCGGAGGCGGATAGTTATATGATTTCTTCAAAGATGACCAAGCTCACCCAGACCAACAGCGTTATCCGCGCGATGTTCGAGGAGGGGATGCGCCTTGCCGCGGAATACGGCAGGGAGAACGTATTCGATTTTTCGCTCGGCAATCCGAATTTCCCGCCGCCGGATGCCGTGGGTACCGCGATAACGGATATTTTAAGAGAGTACCCCCCGGGGGAAATACACGGGTATATGCCGAACGCGGGGTTCCCCGCTGTGCGCGCCGCCGTCGCGGAGTCTCTGAACGCCGGGTACGGCACGTCGTTCGGCGCGGAACACATCATTATGACATCAGGCGCGGCGGGGGGGCTGAATGTCGCGCTCAAAACGCTGCTCGACCCCGGCGACGAGGTCGCTGTTTTCGCGCCGTATTTCGTCGAGTACGGCAATTACGTATCAAACTACGACGGCGGGCTTATAGTCATACCGCCGGGCAGCCCGGATTTTCAGCCCTCGGCGGACGCGCTTGAGGCGGCGGTGACGCCCCGCACGAAGGCTGTCGTCATCAACTCCCCGAACAACCCCACGGGCATCATATATTCCAAGGAGTCGATTAAACGGCTCGCCTCGGCACTTGAGCGGCGGCAGAAGGCGTACGGCGCGCCGATTTACCTCATCTCTGACGAGCCTTACAGGGAACTCGCCTATGACGGCGCGGAGGTGCCTTTCGTCACGAGGTATTACCGCAACGCGCTGGTGTGCTATTCGTGGTCGAAATCCCTCTCCCTGCCGGGCGAGCGCATAGGCTATCTCGCCATATCGCCGGAGGCGGACGACGCGGGCATTATCGCGGAGGCCGCAGCCATAGCGACGCGCGTGCTCGGCTTCGTGAACGCGCCGAGCCTCATGCAGCTCGCCGCCGCGCGGTGCCTCGGCGAAAAAACGGACATCGCCGCCTATGACGCGAACCGCCGCGCGCTTCACGGCGGGCTTACGTCGCTCGGCTTCGAGTGCGCATTTCCGGAGGGCGCGTTCTATATGTGGGTGCGCGCCCCCGGCGGGGACGACAGAACCTTCGCCTCGGACGCGAAGAAGCACAACATCCTCCTTGTGCCGGGGACGAGCTTCGCCTGCCCCGGCTATGTAAGAATCGCGTACTGCGTGGAAAAATCCACGATAGAGCGCTCGATGGGCGGCTTCGCGAGGCTCGCCGCCGAACACGGGCTGAAATGGAAGTGAAAGGAGCAGCCATGACGGTGGAAACCGCGAAAAAGAAGGTCATACTGTCGGGGATACAGTCCTCCGGCGCGCTGACGCTCGGCAGCTATATCGGCGCCATCCGGAACTGGGTGGAGCTTTCGGAGGAATACGACTGCTATTACTGCATAGTGGACATGCACGCAATAACGGTCCGGCAGGATCCGGAAACCCTGCGCCGCAACACGCTGGAGCAGCTCGCGCAATACGTTGCGGCGGGGCTTGACCCGAAGAGGAATGTGCTGTTCGTCCAGAGCCACGTCCCCTCGCACGCGCAGCTCGGCTGGGTTCTCGGCTGTTACGCGATGTTCGGGGAACTTTCGCGCATGACGCAGTTCAAGGAGAAGTCCGCCAAGAACGCGGGGAACATAAATGCCGGGCTGTTCACATACCCCGTGCTTATGGCGGCGGACATTCTGCTGTACCAAGCCGATCTCGTCCCCGTCGGGGACGACCAGCGGCAGCACCTCGAAATCACGCGCGACATAGCCATGCGATTCAACGGCATATACGGCGAAACGTTCAAGATCCCGGAGGCGCACATCCCGAAGCTGGGCGCGCGCGTGATGGATTTGCAGTCGCCGGGGAACAAAATGTCCAAGTCCGAGGCCGCGTCCGGCGGCTGTGTCGGCATAATGGACAAGCCCGAGGATATAATGCGGGCATTTAAGCGCGCCGTCACGGACAGCGGGTCGGAAGTGCGTTTTGACCCGGAGACGAAGCCCGGCGTGTCAAATCTCATGCAGATTTACGCCGTGTGCGCGAATAAGACGCTCCCGGAAGTCGAGCGCGAATTTTCCGGGCGCGGCTACGGGGATTTCAAGAGATCGGTCGGGGAGGCCGTCATCGAGACGCTCCGCCCGATACGCGAGGATGCGTCGCGGCTCGCGGGGGATCGCGCCCTGCTCGCGGAAATCTGCGCCGACGGCGCGGAGCGCGCGTCGCTCGCGGCGGAAAGGACGCTCCGGAATGTCTACGATAAGCTCGGTTTCGTACTGAAATGACTGCCGACGTTTACGCCAAAATGGGCATAGCGCTCGCCGCCGCGCTTGTGATTTGCTTCGCGGCGATGCCCGTGGTACGCGCTTTCGCGTACAAGATAGGGGCCATTGACGTGCCGGGCGACGAGACGCGGATGCACAGCTATCCCGTACCGCGCCTCGGCGGGCTCGCCATATTCCTCGGCTTCCTGATTTCCGTCGTGCTTTTCGCCGACGTTGACAGACAGGTGCGGGGAATCCTCCTCGGCTCCGTCGTGATCGTCGTCGGCGGCGCGGTGGACGACGTTATAACGCTCAAATGGTACGTGAAGCTCGCCCTCCAGATCGCCGCCGCGTTCATCGCCGTCCGGCACGGGCTTGTGGTCTACACCGTTTCAAACCCCAACGTTTTCAGCGCTTCGGAGTTTTTGAGCTTCGGGGCGCTCGCCGTACCCATAACGGTGCTGTGGATCACCGGCATAACGAATGCCGTGAACCTGATCGACGGGCTGGACGGGCTCGCGGCGGGCGTCTCCGGCATCTCCTCCGTCACGATGCTCATAATCTCCCTGCTCGTCTCGGAGGTGAACGTCGCCGTAATTATGGCGGCGCTCGCGGGGGCGTGTCTCGGCTTCCTGCCGTACAACCTCAATTCAAAAAAGCGCGTGAAAATGCTGATGGGCGACACGGGCGCCTTGATGCTCGGGTATGTCCTCAGCACGGTTTCCATAATGGGGCTGTTCAAGTTTTTCGCTATAATCTCTTTCGCCGTGCCATTCCTCGTGATCGGACTGCCGCTGTTCGACACGGCGCTCGCCTTCGCGCGCCGCATCCTCCGGGGGCATCACCCGATGCACCGCGACAGGGGGCATTTCCACCACAGACTCGTGGATATGGGTCTTTCGCAGAAGCAGGCGGTCGCCGTGCTGTACGCTGTCAGCGCGGTGCTGGGGCTCGCGGCCGTCGTCATAACGACAAGCGGCGAGGCGCGCGCCATAATAGTCGTGATAGCGTTCGTCGCGGCGGGCGCCATCGGGCTTTACGCGCTGTGCGCGCGCCGCTCCTCAGCCCCGGAGCGGGGCGGCGGAGCGGGCGGAGAGGACGACGCGCCGTGAGCTCGCGCCGTATGCTCGGGATCACGGTCTTCGGGCTGGCTTTCATCGTCGTCGCCATCTGCGCTATAGCCGCGCTGTCGGGCCCCGGGCGCGGAACCGTTGAAATCGAGCTGCCGGCACCCTCGACACCGCCGCAGGGGGACGTCGAGGGCGGGGCGGGGGCGGGGCTGTCCGCCGTGGAGGTGACGGCGGACAACATCCGGGAAGTCATCGCCGCGATAGCGCGCCCGGACGCCTATTCGCGAGACATTATGGTGGAAA
Source organism: Oscillospiraceae bacterium (assembly GCA_031279125.1). Taxonomy (GTDB): domain Bacteria; phylum Bacillota; class Clostridia; order Oscillospirales; family Oscillospiraceae; genus JAIRRO01. The sequence goes on along the minus strand of JAITJC010000051.1, from coordinate 4,820 downwards.
GCTTCTGGAACGGAGGGAATTCCGTGCACAATCTCAGCGTGTCCGTCAGCCCGGGCGCGACGGCGCTGCGTGTCCTGTCCGGCGGCGCGGAGAAAAACATCGTGATAACGCCGGAGCGGACGTATATATGGTACGCCGGGGACAGGCAGGCGTTTGAAACGGGAAGTTCCGGCTCGGCGGAGGCGGACGAATACCAGATGATACCGACGTATGAGGACATACTCCGTCTGCCGCGCTCCGCCATCCGCGACGCGGGCTACGCCGGGGGCGACGGCGCGGAGCTGTACGTAAGGTACGTCTCCGGGGCGCTGGGGTACGAAACGCGGTGCCGCGTCTCCGCGAGCCTCGGCCTTCTGACATACGCGGAGATATACGACGGCGGGACGCCGATATACAGGATGACAGCTGGGGAGTGCCGCGCGGTAGAGCCGGACGCGCGCGCCTTCACGCTCCCCGACGGGACGAACGTTCTGGAACCGGCGCGGTGAAAGGAGCCGTGACAAATGCTTTTCAGGAAAGATATAGAGCCCCGGTGCGAATACTGCCGCCACGGCTCCGGCATCGGCGGGGATAAAATCGCCTGCCTCAAGCGCGGGATCACCGTCAGGCGCGCTCGTTGCCCGGGATTCAAGTACGACGCCATAAAGCGCGAGCCGGAAACGCGCCGCGCCCCGCCGGAGACCCGACTGACGGCGGAGGATTTTGAGCTTTAACATCCCGGTGCCGCGGACCGGTACAGGAGAGCGCGAGATAACAAACGCGGAAATCGCCTATCACAGCGTCATCCGCCCGATGCTTCGCAAATTAGACGGGGAGAGGGAGGTCGCGTTCCTCGGAAGACGCTTCCGCGTCACCGGGGAGGACGTAGAGCAGCTGTCGGGCAAGCCCGCGCATATCAACTGCAAGGGCGTGCTCGTGTGGTACTTCACGTTCGGCGGGGAGGGGGAGCCGAGCTTTGAGTTCGCCTCCTTGCAGTCGTTTTCACACGGGATTTTCCGGGGTGCCGCGTGGGAGCCGTATACCGGCGCGAGCCTTTCGGAATTCAGAGGAACCGCCGCCGCCCTCGGCGCGGGCTTTCTGCGCCGGGAGCGCTATGGCGAAGCGTGGCTGCTTTTCGCGTTGCCGAAAGTTCCCGTGCTGCTCACATATTCCGAGGCGGACGAGGAGTTCCCCGCCGTCCTCGACATCAAATTCGGGAAGAACGCGGATACGTTCCTGCCGTTTGAAACCCTCGCCGTCCTGCACGGGCTGATAAAGAGGGAGTTCGGGGCTTGGGGCGCGCGCCCCCGTCCCGCGCTGCAGGGGTGACCGGGATCGGTCGCCCCTGCTGACATGGGACGCATGGTGAGAACGCCGGGGTGTCGGGACGCCATCCCCTACAGGGGTGGGTGCGCGGGAGGATATTATCCTCCCGCGCACAGTGTCCGTCACATCCCATATTTAATTGGATTTTAATCTTCCTGAAATTGTGTTTTAAGCTCGCGGGCGTATACTCCATACCGCAGCTGCAAATTTATGATATAATACATTCAGGAGGTACAAGGTTATGGCGACGCTTGAACAGGTCGAGAAACTGCGCGAACGCGCGAATGTCAGCTTCGAGGAGGCCAAGGCCGCGCTCGATGAGGCGGGCGGGGATATGCTCGACGCTCTTATTCTTTTGGAGCAGCGGGGGAAAACCGCCGCGCCGGGTTCCGGAGGGCATTACAGTGGCGGGGGATGCGCCCCGGAGCCGGAGCAAAGCTCGGAGGGCAGAAGGCCCCGCGGGGGCGAGGGGTTCAAAAATTTCTTGAAGGGAGCCGGGAAACTTATGCTGGATCTCATAAATCGAGGCAACTCAAATTACCTCGACGCGATTCACCGGGGCGAGACGAAGCTCTCTTGCCCCGTGACGGTGCTCGCGGTGCTGCTCATATTCTTTTTCTGGGTAGTCCTCCCTCTGCTTGTGATCGGCGTGTTCGCGGGCTGGCGTTACCGTTTTCGCGGGGACGATCTCGGCCGCGAATCCATAAATGACGCAATCGAAAAGGCGGAAGCCGCCGCTGACGATCTGAAAAGCTCCGTAACCGGCGGCGAATAACGAAAGGCGTGATCACAGATGGCGCAGCACATTTTATTGGTAGAGGACGAGACCAAGCTCGCGCGGGTTCTGGAGCTTGAGCTTGGCTATGAGGGCTACGAGGTCACAAAGGCCGCCGACGGGCGCGAGGGTCTGACGCTCGCGCTCGCGGGCAGCTTCGATCTTATTTTGCTCGATATTATGCTGCCGTTGCTCTCCGGGATAGAAGTGCTGCGCCGTCTGCGCAAATCCTCGTCCGTGCCTGTCATTATGCTCACCGCGCGCGACTCCGTCACGGACAAGGTCTCAGGGCTCGATTACGGCGCGGACGACTATGTCACAAAGCCGTTTGAAATCGAGGAATTGCTTGCCCGCATACGCGTCGCCCTGCGCCATGGGCAGAGCGGCACCGAAAACGAGGTCCTTGAATGTGGCGCGCTGAAAATGGATATGCCGCGGCGCGAGGTCACGGTGAACGGCACTGCCGTCGGGCTCACGAAGCGGGAGTTTGACCTGCTCGGCTATCTGCTGAAAAACAAGGGCATCGTCGTGACGCGCGAACAGCTTCTGGAGCATGTCTGGGACATCGGCTTTGACGGCGGTACGAACACGGTGGACGTGTATATACGCTTTCTGCGCGGCAAAATCGACGACGCTTTCGGGATAAAGCTCATCTCCACCGTGCGCGGCGTGGGCTACGTCATAAAAGACACCGCGGACAATGAGCGGTGACGGAGGGAAGGGTGGGCGCGGTATCGCGCGCCGCCTGTCCCGCAAGCTGTTTTTTCGTCTGCTTGGCATTTTTATCTCTCTGGATATCGCGATATGCGCGCTCGCCGCCGCCGCCGCGTGGTACGTCTGCGAGACGCGCGCGGGGGAAGCCGCGCGCGTCATAGCCTCCGGAGGGTTGTCCGCGCGCGGAGAGCAAGGGTGGCTTTCCGTCTCCTCTCCGCCGCAGACGCGCGCGGGGTTCTCCCGCGCGCGATTTTTTCCCGGAAAATCGCTCTCCCTCGCCGTTTCCGGCACCAAAGGGCTCGGCGCGCGCGAAATCGAGTACGCCCCGAATCCCGTTTCCGGGGCATATTATAATGTATATTATACCTCGGGCGGCGAGGAGTATAAAATCTCCGTACGCCTGACCGTTTTCCTGACCGCATTCGTTTCCGCGTCCGCAGCCCTTTTGGCGTGGGAGCTTGTGACGCTTGTCATAAAATCCGCGAAAAACACAAAAATGCTCCGCCGCGCGCTTGAACCCATAACGGAGCTCGCGCGGGCGGCGGAAACGCTCGGAAAGGCGAGAGAGCGTCCCGTCGTCCCCACGGAGATCGGCGCGCTTCCGGGGCAAAACGACCTGACGGATCTCTCCGGCGCGCTCGATCTCATCAACGCCGCGCGGCTCGACACGCGCATCGACATTGACGGCACACAGCGCGAGCTTCGCCAACTCGCCGCCGCCATCAACGGTATGCTTGACCGCGTGAACGAGGCATACCTCGCGCAGGTGCGTTTCGTCTCCGACGCCTCGCACGAACTGCGTACGCCCATAGCCGTGATTCAGGGCTACGCGAGCCTGCTTGACCGCTGGGGGAAGAACGACGAAAAAACGCTTCAAGAGAGCATAGACGCCATACGCGCCGAGGCGAACGCGATGAAAGCTCTCGTGGAACAGCTTCTGTTCCTCGCGCGCGGGGAAAGCCACACGATACGGCTATGCCCGTCGGATTTCGATCTGGCGGATCTCGCCGAGGAACTCGCGCAGGAAACGCGGCTTATAGATACCACGCACGAGTTCCGCGTCCTATCGGCACCCGCACCCGTGTCCGCCGACCGCCAGCTCATAAAGCAGGCCGCGCGTATACTTATCGACAACGCCATAAAATATACCGACCCCGGCGGGCTTGTGACAATCCGCGCGGAGCCGGACGGCGAGCGCGCCGTGTTTTCCGTAACGGACAGCGGCGTCGGCGTGTCGGAGGAACTTCTTCCGAAAATTTTCGACAGATTCGTCCGCGCGGACGAATCCCGCGCGCGCTCGTCCGGCGGGGCGGGGCTGGGACTCGCCATAGCGAAATGGATAGTCTCGCGCCACGGCGGGCATATGGAGGCGCTCTCGCGCGTCGGCGCGGGGACGAGGATCACGATTTCGCTGCCCGCGCGCGGGGACGGGGAAAAGACCGGCGGTAAGTTGTAAAATGAAATGCCCCATCCCATTAAAAAAACCATCCGGGGTCAAAATCCGTTACACTGATAGTTGCAAAACAAAAAAGCAATTGTTAATATACGCCTTGATGGCCTGCGCCGAGGCTTGGCTGCCGCCCATCAGTACGGGCATACCTTCTACCGTTTTGTAGTCGTAGTTGCCTATTACTTGAGATAAGGATGCTCCGTCGCGGTAAGCCATTTTACTGACTTTGCCGTTTAGGATGTCCTCTTTGTCCGAAATGTCGATACGGTGTGACGAAAATTCTGTTTGAATCGGTGAAAAGCTTTCTCGAAAAACACGGCAAGATAATGCGCGGCGGGTCAATACAGGACGCGACGATCATCGCGGCGCCGGATATGTCGGCATTGAAGATCCGTGGCAACCCGGCGAAGGCATCCGTTGGCACAAGCACTTCAATTGGCAAAAATCCCGTGTCCGTTGCAAGGTCGAATACGCTTTCCTTGTAATCAAGCGCATCTTCCACTACAACAAAGTGCGATACCGAGGTCTGCACAAAAACCGAACACAAGCCTACACCCTCTGCGCCCTGGCGAATCT
>JAITJC010000029.1 GCA_031279125.1 Oscillospiraceae bacterium | reverse complement strand
TGCCCCCCACAAAACCCGGGTTCACACCCCAAAATAAACCCCCAAAAAACCCCCCGGCCCCCCGGGGGGCGGGGGGGCAATCGGCTCCCCCCCCCCCCCCCCGGGACGGCAGGGCGGCGGTCAACCGGGTACGGCGGAAATTGCCGCTTGCGCTTTCGGGGTGCCCGTGATACACTGAATTCAGCAATGCGCCGCGTACACGCGGGAGCTTTTGCTCGAAAGCGGGGCGCAGAACAGGCGGTTCGGTGCCCCGCCGGGAGCTCCGCCGCGAGGAAAGGTAAAACGCACGATGAAGCTCACCCGTGAAAAAAAACTGCTGCTCATAACGCTGCTCGCGATCGCGCTCGTCCAGATGCCGCAGCAGTCGCTCTCCCCGGCAATTGAGAAGGTCGCACGGGAATTCGGCCTCGGCCTCGCGACGGTTCAAGAGGCGTTCGCGCTCGTCAACATATTCCTCCCCGCGTCTGGCGTGCTCACCGCGTTTTTGATCGGGCGGGGGCTTCTCTCCAAGCGCGCCGCGATCATCGGCGGACTGTCCGCGCTCGGGGCGACTGCCGTCTGCGCGCCGTTTCTGCACACCGAGTTCTGGCATATCCGGCTGCTGTCCGCGCTGCTCGGGGTTTCCGTCGGCGCGTTCCTCGTCAACGCGACGAGCCTGATGTTCGACAGCTACACGGAGCGCGAGCGCGAGACGATCGCGGGTTTCCAGACATCGTTCGTCAACGGCGGCGGGATACTGCTCTCCCTCGTCGGCGGCGCGCTCGCCGCGACTATCTGGTACGGGTGCTATTTCGTCCTGCTGCTCGGCTTCCCGATTGCGGCGCTGGCGATTTTCACCGTCCCAAAACGCCCCGCCGCCGGCGCCGCCTCGCGCAAATCCACGCGCCTGCCGGGGAAGGTGTACTATTACTCCGCCGTGCTGTTCGTGTTTATGATACTGTTCAACACGTGCGGGATGAATATTTCCACGCACCTCGCGCAGGCGGGCTACGCGAGCCCGGCGCTCGCGGGGGCGGCCGTCGCGGTGCAGATGGCAGGGGGGGCGCTCGCGGGGTTCGCGTTCGGCAGACTGTCAAGCAAGCTGGGGGACTATGTTATGACGCTCGGGTGCGGGACGCTCGCGCTTGGTCTCGCGATAGCCGGAGCGTTTCACGCTTCCCTCGCGGCGGCGTTTCTCGGCGTGTTCCTCGCGGGGACAGCGATGTCGCTTCTCGCCCCGCGCACGGTTTTCGCTGTGTCCGGGCTGACGGATGAGACAAATTCGTCGCTTGCGTCGTCGATTTCGCAGTCCGTCGCGCCGAGCCTCGGGGGCTTCCTGACGCCGTATCTGATCACGCGCCCGACGGAACTTCTGTCGAGTTCCACGGCGTCGCGGTATTTGATCACGGCGGCGCTGTCCGCCGCCTTCGGCGCGGCTCTTGCGCTGGTCACGCGGGCACGCTTTCGGCGCGGGTAGTGACACGAGGGCGCGGATATGGTATTATTGCCGTGCCGGGAGATAAAATCGGAAAAGGAGCTCACAATGAAAATCAAGACAATTTTCGCGCTGGCAATCGCCGCGGTCGCCCTTGCCGCGCTGGTTGTCGGCGTAGTCTACGCCGCCTCATACATCCTCGAAAGCACAGGAGACCCCTCCCGCTTCAGCTTTGTGGGAATCACGGCGAACGGGATTTCGCTCGGCATGGACGCGGGTGAAGCGGACGCCTCCGGGGCTGAGGTTGACTATTCCGCGCCGGACGGCAGGATTGTAAGTTACAGGGTTCCCGCCGGGGACGGGCTGGACCTTTGGGTCGAGTGGATAAACGTCGCGCGGAATTTATCCGTAGACGGCGCGAAAAACATAGATGATGTCCGCATGTTTTTGAAAGGGCGCGGCAAAAAGACTTGGAGCGACAAGGAGAGCGGCATAAGGCGCGAGACCTACGAGGACGTGCTGAACAAGATTGCGATAAGTTTTGAATACAACGACGCGGACGGTTCCCTCATATGGTTCACGGCGGAGCAGGAGCAATGAGCGCGGGGGCGGCGGACGGGGAAACGCGCGCGGAGGCGGAGCGTCTGCGCGCGGAGCTGGCGCGGTACGCCGAAAGCTACCACGACCATGACGTTTCGCTCGTGACGGATTTCGAGTACGACGCGCTCATGCGGCGTCTGCGCGAGCTTGAGAGTCTGCATCCGGAGCTCGCGTCACCGGACTCACCCACGCAAAAGGTCGGGGGGCGCGCCGGGGCGTCGTTTGAGCCCGTCACGCATTCCCCGCCGCTTCAAAGCCTGAACGACGTGTTCTCATATGAGGAGGTCGAGGCGTTCGCCGATAAAACGGCGCCGTTCGCGGAGGCGGACGGATACGTCACGGAGCCGAAAATCGACGGTCTCTCTGTCGCGCTCTACTATGAGGACGGCGTTTTCACGCGCGGCGCGACGCGCGGCGACGGGCGGACGGGAGAGGACGTGACGGCGAATCTTCTGACCGTGAAATCCATCCCGCTCAGGCTGAAAAACGCGCCGAAAAGCCTTGCCGTGCGCGGCGAGGCGTATATGCCGCGCGCCGTTTTCGAGGAGATAAACGCCGAGCGCGAGATAAACGGGGAGCCGCCGATGGCGAACCCGCGCAACGCCGCGGCGGGTTCCCTGCGCCAGCTTGACCCTGCCGTATGCGCCGCGCGCCGCTTGGACGTCATCGTGTTCAACATACAATATGCCCAAGGCTACGCGGGCGGGCGCGCGTTTGAAACGCACGCGGAGACGCTCGAATTCCTGCGCGGGGCGGGCTTCAGCACGATACCCTACAGCGTCGTCCCGGGCGGCGGGATAATCCGGGAAATAGACAGCATCGGCGAGCGGCGCGGGGAATACCCCTTTGATATCGACGGCGCCGTCGTGAAGCTGAATTCCCTCGCGGCGCGGGAGGAACTCGGCAGCACGGCGAAGGCGCCGCGCTGGGCCGTCGCGTACAAGTATCCGCCGGAGCGGAAGGAGACGGAACTGCTCGACATCGTCATTCAGGTCGGGCGCACGGGCGTGCTTACGCCGAAGGCATCCGTCCGCCCCGTAAGGCTTTCCGGCACCATGGTATCGAGCGCGACGCTGCACAACGCGGATTTCATCGCCGAGCGCGACATACGGATCGGCGACACGGTCGTGATACGCAAGGCGGGGGAGATAATCCCGGAGGTCATAGAGATCGTCGCGGGTAAGCGCCCGGAGCGGGCGGTGCCGTACGAATTCCCGAAGACGTGTCCGAAGTGCGGCGGCGAGGTATCGCGCGACGAGGGCGGGGCGCATATGCGCTGCCGGGGCGCGGAGTGTCCGGCGCAGCTTCTGCGGAACATCGTGCATTTCGCGTCGCGCCGCGCGATGGACATCGAAGGGCTCGGCGGTGCCGCCGCGCAGCAGCTTTTGGACGCGGGGCTCATCGCCTCTGCGGGGGATATATATTTCCTCGACGCCGGGTGCCTTGAGGCCATGGAGCGTTTCGGGAAAAAATCGGCCGAAAACCTTGTGGCGGCGATAGAAAAATCGAAGCGGCGCGGACTTGCCGCGTTGCTGTACGCGCTCGGAATCCCGCAGATAGGGGAAAGCGCGGCGCGGACGCTTGCGGGGCGCTTTTTGACGATGGAGGCAATAGAGAACGCGGAAATCGAAGATCTGACGGCGGTGCCGGACATCGGGGAGACGACGGCGCGCTGCCTCGTCAATTGGCTGGGGAGCGGACAGTCCCGCCGTTTGCTCGCGCGGCTGCGCGAGGCGGGCGTCGATATGACGGGCGAGCCCGCCCCGGCGGAGGGGCGGCTCGCGGGGATGACGTTCGTCCTGACGGGCGCCATGTCGGGTTGCACGCGCGGCGAGGCCGCCGCTTTGATAGAGGCGCGCGGCGGGAAGGTGTCCTCCGCGGTGTCGAAAAAGACGAGCGTCGTCATAGCGGGTGAGGATGCCGGGAGCAAGCTGGAGAAGGCACTGAAGCTCGGCGTGAGGGTCATAGACGAAAGCGGGTTTGAGGAGCTGCTGAGGCAATGAGATGGTGGGAAAAAGACAGCGTCCGGTTTTGCCAGAGCTGTTTCCGCGTCATGGAGTCCGACGAGGATTTCGGGACGGAGCGCGGCGGGGCGCGGAACGGCGACTACTGCCGGCAGTGCTTCAAGGACGGGGAATTTACCGATCCCGCCTTGACGATGGAACGGGTTTTGGACTATCGCGCGCCGGAAATGGCGAATATGATAATTGACCCCGGCGCGGGGCGCGAGCTGCTGAGACAGTGGATCGCGTCGCTGAAGCGCTGGAGGGCGGAGCCATAAAGGGGCTGCGCGCGAAGTGAAACGAAAGGCATGGTCACAATTATGCCGATGAGGCTTTTGATGGGGAACGAGGCTATCGCGCTGGGTGCCGTCGCGGCGGGCATATCCATAGCGGCGGGGTATCCCGGCACGCCGTCCACGGAGGTGCTTGAAACAATCGCGAGGGAGCGCCCGGACGGAGTGTACGTCGAGTGGAGCGTCAACGAAAAGGCGGCGCTGGAACTCTGCGCCGGCGCGTCGTATTCCGGCGCGAGGACGCTTGTGACGATGAAGCAGGTGGGGCTGAACGTCGCGTCCGACCCCATTATGTCGCTCGCGTATATCGGCGTCAAGGGGGGCATGGTCGTACTCGTCGCGGACGATCCGGGACCGATATCCTCACAGACAGAGCAGGATACGCGCGCGTTCGCGAGGTATTCCAAGCTCCCCGTTTTTGACCCGTCCTCCCCGGAGGAGGCGTACGCGATGATCGGGGACGCCTTCGCGCTTTCCGAACGCTACGGGACGCCCGTGCTGTTCCGCCCGACAACGCGGCTGTGTCACGCCACGGCACCCGTCGAGGTCTCGGACAGGCGCGAGAGGACGACGGCGGCGGGTTTTGAGAAGGATCCGAGGTGGGTGATATTCCCCCGCCTGTCCAACAGGGCGCACGCCGCCATAGAGGCGCGGAACGCGAAGCTCTCGGACGAGCTTTCGGATTACAGGCTCAACGCGGCGGAGGGGCGGGGGGAGCTCGGGATCGCCGTGTCGGGCATCAATTACGCGTATGTCACGGAAGCCCTCGGCATACTCGGCGCTTCCGCGCGCGTGCTTAAAATCGCGACGCCGTTCCCGTTCCCGTACCGTCTCGCGGAGGGGTTCCTGCGCGGCGTGAGCTCCGTCCTCGCCGTAGAGGAACTCGACCCCGTAATAGAGCGGGAGCTCGTCTATCTCTGCGGGAGGCGCGAGCTCGGCGTCAGGATACTCGGCAAGGAGACGGGGGATATGCCCCCCGCCGGGGAAAATACCGTCGAAAATATAACGGCGCGCCTCGCGGAATATCTGGGCGTCCCGTATACGGCGCCCGTCGAGCCGATACTGCCCCGGCTTCCGGCGCGCCCGCCGACGCTTTGCGCCGGATGCCCGCACCGCGCGTCGTTTTACGCCGTGAAGCGGGCTATGCGCGGGAAAAAGACCGTGTTCTGCGGGGATATAGGCTGTTACACGCTCGGCAACGCCCTGCCGCTCGACATGGTGGATACGTGCCTTTGCATGGGCGCGGGGATAATGACGGCGCAGGGGATTTTCAGAGCGGAGCCGGACCGGACGGCGTTCGCGTTCGTCGGGGACTCCACGTTTTTCGCGAGCGGCATAACGGGCGCGGTGAACGCCGTTTACAACAAGAACGACATCGTGCTCGTCGTGCTCGACAACGGCGTGACGGCCATGACGGGCGGGCAGACGCATCCCGGCATCGGGGAAACGCTGATGGGCGGCACCGCCCCCGCGCTGTCCATACCGAATATTCTGGAGGCGCTCGGTATGAAAACGCGCGTCGTCAACCCGCTGGATTTGCGGGCCGCCGAGGCGGCGGCGAGGGAGGCCGCCGGGGAGACGGGCGCGCGCGCCATAGTGTTCAAGTCGCCGTGCGTGAATCTCAGGGGGGCGAAAAGCGCCGCGCTCTCCGTTGACGGCGGCAAGTGTTACGGGTGCGGGCTGTGCGTTTCGGAACTCGGCTGTCCCGCGCTGAAAATGTCCGGAGGGAAAGCCTCGGCGGACGCGGGGATGTGCTCCGGATGCGGGCTGTGCGCCGCAGTTTGCGCGGCGGGAGCGATAACAAGGCCGGCGGCGGCGAGCGGGGAGGATGCCGTATGAGCGCTTCCGGGACGAACATTCTGCTCGCGGGGGTCGGCGGGCAGGGCGTGGTGCTGGCGTCTAAAATTCTGGCGCGGTGCGCCGCCGCACGCGGGGAACAGGCGCGCACGTCGGAGACCATCGGCATGGCGCAACGCGGCGGCAGCGTGACGAGCCACGTGCGGCTCGGCGAATGCGCGCGCGCGCCTCTGATACCGCGCGGCGGCGCGGACGTCATAATAGGCTTCGAGCCTGCGGAGACCGCGCGAAGCCTCGGATTCCTGAAGCCGGGGGGTGCCGTGATCGTCTCTGACAGGGGGGTGTATCCCTCCGGCGGCGACGAGTATGACCCGGAGGAGATATTGGGCTTCCTGCGGGCGTACGGCGGCATTTCGGCGCTCGTCGTCGTGAGCGCGGACGCGGTGAGACGGGCGGCGGGCTCGTACAAGCCGCTGAATGTCGCCCTGCTCGGCGCGGCGGCGGGAAGGCTCGGCATTTCGGAAGAGGAAGCGGTCGCCGCGCTGCGGGGGATTGTCTCTTCAAGACTCGCGGAGGCGAATCTGGAGGCGTGGCGCGCCGGTGCCGCGGCGGGGGAAAAATATACGCGCAAGGAGATGGGGATATGAGACTCAGCGGCACACAGGCGGACGCCCTGCGCGAGCTGTTATCGCGGCTCGGCAAGCTCGAAGGCGGCTTTTACAGGAACAAGCTCGGCGGGAGGGGCATAGGACACGACGATCCGCAGTCGGATTTTGAGGCGCTGCCCTTTACGAGCAAGGAGGAACTGCGCGACACGTACCCTCTCGGCATCGCCGCCGTGCCGGAGCGCGAGATCGTGCGCATCCACTCGTCCTCCGGGACGACGGGCACGCCGATAATCATACCGTACACTCGGAAGGATGTGGACGACTGGGCGGTCATGTTCAAGCGATGCTACGAGATGGGCGGCGTGACGCCCGACGACCGCGTGCATGTAACTCCGGGCTATGGGCTGTGGACGGCGGGCATAGGCTTTCAGCTCGGCGCGGAACTGCTCGGCGCGATGGTCATCCCAATGGGACCGGGCAATACGGAAAAACAGCTGGCAATGATGATGGATATGAAATCGACCGTGCTGACGGCGACGAGTTCCTTCGCCCTGCTGCTCGCGGAGGAGATCAAAAAGCGCGGGATAAAGGACAAGATTTATCTCAAAAAAGGTATAATCGGCTCGGAGCGCTGGGGGGAGAAGATGCGCCGCCGCATAGCGTCGGAACTCGGCGTGAAGCTGTATGACATATACGGACTTACGGAGATCTACGGACCCGGCATCGGCATGAGCTGTGAGTTCGAGTGCGGGATGCACTGTTGGGACGACTATATGTACTTTGAAATAATCGACCCCAAAACGGGCAATAATCTCCCCGACGGGGAAATAGGGGAACTCGTCATCACAACGCTCGCGAAGGAGGGCGCGCCGCTCATACGCTATCGCACGCGCGACCTGACGCGCATAATCCCCGGGAAGTGCGAATGCGGCAGCCCGTACCCGCGCATCGACACACTCATAGGGCGCACGGACGACATGGTGAAGGTCAAGGGCGTGAACATTTACCCCGGGCAGATAGAGGACGTGCTGCGCGATATAGACGGGGTGTCCAGCGAGTATCAGGTGATGATAGACCACCTCGACGGAAAGGATATTATGACGCTGTTCTTTGAAACGGAGCTCGGCGCGTCGAAGCGCGGCGCGGAAAACGCGGTGAAGGCGGCGGTGAAGAGCCGGATCGGGATTACCGTTGTGCCGATGGGCGTCGCCATTGGGGAACTCCCGCGCAGTGAGAAAAAGACGACGCGCATATTTGACAACAGATATTGATGCCATCCCGTGCCCGCGCGTTCGCGCTTGCCCTCGCGCTCGCCCTGGCGGCTCCGGCGTCCGGATGCTCGGCGGGCCCGCCTTCGACCGCGGATTTTTTCGCAATGGACACCGTGATGAGCATAACGGCGTACGGCGAAGGTGCCGGCGAGGCTGTGCGGGACGCGGAACGGCGGATACGGGAGCTCGACAAGCTGTGGTCTGTCGGGGACCCGGAGAGCGAAATATCGCGCGTCAACGGCGGCGGGGACGCACCGAGCGAAGAAACGGGCGAGATACTGCTTGAAGCGGAGCGCGTGCGGGAGATGACCGGCGGCGCGTTCGACGAGCGCGTTTACGCGCTTTCGGAGGCGTGGGGGTTTTATTCCGGGGAGTACTCGGTGCCGGGCGCGGACGAGCTGAAAAAGCTTTTGGGAAACAAGGATAAAATAGATCTCGGTGCCATCGCGAAGGGATATGCGTCCGACGAGACGGCGGCGTTGTTGCGGGGTGCCGGCATAGAATCCGCGATTATAAACCTCGGGGGGAACGTCTTCGCGCTCGGGAGCAAGCCGGGCGGCGGGGCGTGGAATGTTGCCGTCCGGGACCCGCTCGACTCGTCGAAACATGTAGGAAGTCTGAAGCTGCGCGACCGCGCCGCCGTGACGTCCGGCGGATACGAGCGGTATTTCGAGGAAAACGGCGTCCGGTATCACCACATAATCGATCCGCGCACGGGGTACCCCGCAGACTCCGGGCTCGCCTCCGTCACCGTCGTATCCGAAAACGGGACGCTCGCGGACGGACTGAGCACGGGGCTGTTTGTGCTCGGGAAGGAGCGCGCCATCGGGCTTTGGCGCGAAAATATGGAGCTTTTTGACCTTGTTCTGGTGGAAAACGACGGGACGGTCACGGTGACAGACGGGCTGGAAAAGTCTTTTTCCTCCGGGCGCGGCGCGAGTGTTGCGGGACCGGGCGCGGGCATAATAGGCGTGTTCAAGGGCGGCGAGCTGCTGCACGCCGCCGACCTCGGCGCCGTGTCCGAGCCGTACGATTTCGACGCCGGGGGCAAAAACATCGTGCGCATAGCGCCGGGGGAGGCGTATATGCTCTCCGCCGAATGCCGGGATCAGATATGCGTGCGCCACTCCGCTCTGCGCGGCGGCGGGTATGGGGCGGAGGGGCCGGTCGTGTGTCTGCCGAACAGCGTCGTCATAAAATATATCGACAAGCTGCCGTAACGGGAGGCACCATGGGAAACGCGAAAAAACTGACGAGGCTCGCCCTGCTCACGGCTGTATCGCTCGCCGTGTACTTGGCGGAGGCGAGGCTGCCGCCCATAGCGCCCGTGCCGGGGATAAAGCTCGGGCTGGCGAACGCCGTGACGCTTTTCGCACTGCTCGTTTACGGTACCCCGGCGGCGGCGATGGTATCCCTCGGCAGGATTCTGCTCGGGGGCTTCGCGGCGGGGAGCTTTTCGACGCTTCTTTACAGTCTCACTGGCGGCGCCGTAGCCTTTGCCGCAATGACCGCGGCGCGCCGCCGGGCCGGCATAAAACGCGCGTTTATAACGGGCGCACTCGGCGGGGCGGCGCACAACATAGCCCAGCTTTCCGTCGCGGCGGCAGTCACGGAGACGCCGGAGATATTCGCGTATCTTCCGATTTTGATCGCTTCGGGCGCGATTGCAGGGGCGTTCACAGGCCTTTGCGCCGGGTACTCCGCGAAAAGGCTGGGTAAATTGATGTGACAATGTGTGCGCCGGGCAAATTCATAGGCTGCACGGAGCGGAATATCGGGAGATGGCTTGTGAAGGAGGACAACTCCCCCTGAGGCGGCGGGGAAATACCCCGCAGGTCATGCGGACAGCGGGAAACTCACCGTCACGACGGTGCCCGTCTCGCCGTCGCTGCGCATATCTATCTTCGCGCCGTGGAGCATTGCCCCGTGCTTGACTATCGACAGCCCGAGGCCCGTGCCCGCCACCGACCCGCCGCGGCTCTTATCGACGCGGTAAAAGCGCTCGAACACGCGCTCGTGCTCGCCCGGCGGGATGCCGATGCCCGTATCCTCCACGGCGAGCACAGCGGCGGAGCGCGTCTTTTTCACGGAGACTAAAACGCGCCCGCCGTCCCTGTTGTACTTGACGGCGTTATCGACGAGGTTGAACACAATCTCTCTTATGACGTGCGGGATGCCCGTTATTTCCACGCTCTCCCCGGCGGTTTCTACCGTTATGCCGCGCTCCGCCGCCTTTTCGGCGAGCGTTTCTGCGGCGTCCCGCGCGAGAGCGCGCAGATCCGCGCGCTCTCGCGTCTCCGACGCCCCGCCCTCGTCAAGGCGCGAGAGCATGATGATATCCTCGACAAGAGCGATGAGCCGCCGCGCCTCCGTGTAAATGCTCGCCGCGAAGCGCGGCGCGTCCTCCGGCTTCGCGACGCCGTTCGACAGCAGCTCCGCGTAGCCGGATATGACGGTCAGCGGCGTTTTCAGCTCGTGCGAGACATTGGCGGAGAACTCCCGCCGCAGTCTTTCGCGCTCATAGCGCTCCGTGACGTCGAGCAGCACGAGCACCGCGCCGCTGATTTTCCCGCCTCCGGGCTGCTCGCCGCCGTCAGACACCGGATTGGCCATGAGCTGCACGGAACTGTCCCCGGAGGCTATGACGATTTCCGACGGTTCCCCGCCGAGCGCGCGCTCAGCCGCGCTGAGGAACGCCGCGTCGCGGCTGAGCGACCGCACGCCGCCGCCCGTATAGTCCCCGTGCGGCAGACGCAAAAGGGACAGCGCGCCGCCGTTGACGTATATGATTTTCGCGCCGAGGTCGAGCACGACGAGACCCTCGCGCATATGCTCCGTTATGGCCGAAAATTCGAGCTGCTTCGCCCGCAGCTCCGCGAGCTGGCTCGCTATCCTGTCGTTTTGTGCCCTTATCCGCCCGAGCAGCGGGGACAGCTCTTCGTACGCGGCGTTTTCGCGCGGGTTCTCGATGTCTATGCTGTTCACGGGGGCGAGGATTTTTCCGGCGACGCGCCGCCCGGCAAGCGCCGCGAGCGCGAACACCGCCGCCGCTATCAGCATCGTCAGCGGGAAAATCCGCGAAAGCGACGAGAAAACGCTGTCCGACGTGACGGCGGCGCGCAGGATATACCCGCCATCAAGCCGCACGGCGTAGTAATACGTCCGCTTGCCTATCGTCTCCGAATATCGCGAGCTCTCGCCGGTGCCGCGCTCGTAAGCTTCCATGACCTCCGGGCGGCCGGCGTGATTCTCCATCTCATCTTCGCGCCCGCCGCTGTCGAACACGACGGTACCGCCGGGGGCTATCAGGGTCAGGCGCATGTCGTCCGGCGGCGAGGCGCGCTCCGTCAGCTCTTTGAAGTAGGCGGCGTCGCGGCGCGGCGCGAGGCCCGCCGCCGCCGCGACGAGCCTCGCGCGGGCCGCCGCGTCGAGCCGTATGCGTTCCGAAAAGCCCCGGTACACGGCAAAATGTATCAAGACGGACGTCAGCAGTATCGAGACGCCCGAAAGCGCGCAGGAGAATATGAGCACGGCGCGTCTCATCTGCCCGCCTTATAGCCGACGCCGCGGACGGTCCGGATCACCTGCCCGCATTCCCCGAGCTTGCCGCGCAGGGTGAGGATGTGCGTGTCAACTGTCCGCGTCTCGCCCTCGTAATTGTAGCCCCATACGGCTGAGAGCAGCTTGTCGCGCGACATCACGATGCCGGAATTTTTCAGCATGAACGCGAGCAGCCCGAATTCCTTCAGCGTTAGGCTAACCTCTTTGCCGTTCACGGTGACAAGGCGGCGCGGGATGCTCACGAAAAGCCCGCCGACGCTGTATTCCTCCGGCTCAGAGTCCGTTTCCGAGCGGCGCAGGAGCCGTTTGACCCTCGCGACGAGTTCCATCATCCCCGGCGGCTTGGCGAGGTAGTCGTCCGCGCCGAGTTCCAGCCCGCGCACCTTGTCGTACTCCGTGCCGCGCGCGGTGAGCATCATGACAGGCAGTTTCGCCGTGTCCGGGGCTTCGCGCAGACGGCGCAGAATCTCAAGCCCGTCCTCCCCCGGAAGCATGATGTCCAGCAGGACGAGACTCGGCATCGACGCGCGCATGGCACCCCAGAATTCCTCGGCGCACGCGAAGCCGCGCGCCTCAAGCCCCGTGCTGCAAAGCGTGTACACGACAAGCTCCCGTATGCTTTCCTCGTCCTCTACAAGATAAATCATCCGAATCTCCCCGTTATATAGTCCTCCGTGCGCTTGTCGCGCGGCGCGGTGAATATCCGGGATGTGTCGCCGAGCTCCACGACCTCGCCGAGCAGGAAGAACGCCGTCCTGTCGGAAACGCGCGCCGCCTGCTGCATGTTGTGCGTCACGATGATGATAGTATAGGCCTTTTTCAGCTCGCTTGCAAGCTCCTCTATCTTCGCCGTCGATATGGGGTCGAGCGCCGACGTCGGCTCGTCCATAAGCAGGGTCTCCGGGCGGACGGCCAGCGCGCGGGCGATACACAGCCTCTGCTGCTGCCCGCCGGAGAGCCGCAGCGCGCTCCCCGCGAGCCTGTCCTTCACCTCGTCCCAGATGACGGCGCGGCGCAGGGATTCCTCCACTATGCCGTCGAGAACCGACCGCGCCCGAACGCCGTGAGAGCGCGGCCCGAAGGCCACGTTGTCGTATATGCTCATCGGGAACGGGTTCGGTTTCTGGAACACCATCCCGACACGGCGGCGAAGCGTGTAAATGTCCATGCCGCCGCCGTAGACGTCCTCCCCGTCGAGCAACACGCGCCCCTCGACGCGGCACCCCTCCGAAAGGTCGTTCAGGCGGTTCACGGTTTTGAGCAGGGAGGACTTCCCGCAGCCGGACGGCCCTATCAGCGCCGTTATGCCGCGCTCCGGCGCGGACAGGCTGACGCCGCGCAGGGCGTGAAACTCCCCGTAGTACAGATTGAGGTTCTCGATGTCGATCTTACCCATCGCCGCCTCCCCTGAACCGCCCGGACACTATCCCGGACAGCGCGTTAAGCGCGGCGGTTATGACGAGCAACACGAAAGCCGTCGCGTACGCCTCGTCGCCGTAAAGCCCTTCGTTCCACAGCGCGTACATATGCACGGAGAGCGTCCTCACGGACGAGAATATGCTCCGGGGCAGTTCCGGCGATGTTCCCGACGTGAATATCAGCGCGGCCGTCTCCCCGACGGCGCGCCCGACGGCGAGGATAATCCCCGCGAGTATGCCCGGCGCGGCGGCGGGCAGCGTTATGGCGAACACGACGCGCAGTCTGCCCGCGCCGAGCCCGAAACCGCCCTCCCGGTACATATCGGGCACGGCGAGAAGCGCCTCCTCCGCCGTGCGCATTATCAGTGGCAGCAGCATAATCGCGAGCGTGGCCGCCCCCGCGAGAAGCGAATACCCCCAGAGCCTGTTGAAAAGCAAGGCGCCGAACAGCCCGTAAACGATGGACGGTATCCCCGCCAGCGTCTCCGCCGCGAGGCGCATGGTCTTTACGAGGCGACTCCCCCGGCGGGCGTACTCCGCGAGATACACGGCGGAGAATATCCCGAGCGGGGCGGCGAGCGCGAGGGCGAGCGCCGTCATCGCGAGCGTGCCTATGATGGCGGGCGTCATAGAAACATTCTCGCTCGTGTATTTCAGCGCGAACAGCGAGGGCCTCAGCCGCCGCGCGCCGTTTATGACGATATATCCGGCGACGAACAGCACTATGAGAGCCGTCACGACCGCCGCCGCGGTCACGAGCAGACGCAAAAGCAGGGAGAGGGGGCGGCGCCCGAGCGCCGGCGGCGACTTCCCCGTGAGTGACGGTCTCATTCTCATGCCGGGCGCTTCCCCCTTCCGAGCGCGAGCAGGACGTTCACCGCGAGCGTGAACACGAATAGCGTGACGGCAGTCGCCGCCAGCGCCCCCCTGTGTAAATCCGCGGCGTAGCCCATCTCCAAGACGATATTCGCCGTCAGCGTGCGCAGTCCGCGCAGAGGCCCGGACGGAATGACGGGCTGGTTCCCCGCGACCATCACGACAGCCGTGGCCTCGCCTATCGCCCTGCCGACACCGAGCGCTATCCCCGCCGTGACGCCCGGCCTCGCGGCGGGCAGAACGGCGAAAAACACGGCGCGCTCATGCGTTGCTCCGAGCGCGAGCGCGCCCTCATAGCACGCCTCCGGAACGGCGCGGACGGATGTCTCCGTGACGCTTATCACCGTCGGGAGTATCATAAGACCGAGCAGGACGGACGCCGTCAGCATACTTTTCCCGCTGCCCCCGAACACGGCGCTCGCGGCGGGGACAAGGACGACAAGCCCGAAAAACCCGTACACGACGGATGGGACGCCCGCCAGCAGATTGACCGCCGCCCGCCCCGCCGCGCGGGCGCGGCGGGGGCAGAAGCGGGCGAGGTACACCCCCGTCAGCACGCCGAGCGGCGCTCCGAGGGCTATGGCACCCGCCGTGACGTAAAGACTGCCGAGAATCATCGGCGCTATGCCGTACGCGCCGCTCCCGGGACGCCACACCGAGCCCGAAAGGAATTTCAGCGGTCCGATTTTGCCGAAAGCTGGCAGACCGTTCACAAGCAGGAACAGGCATATCGCCGCGACGCAGAGTATGCACACGCACGCCGCCGCCAAAAAGACGGCGCGCATAATTTTTTCCTTCATAGGCGCAAGCCGAACGGGCGGCTTAACGAAGCCCCGACCAGTCCGTTATCTCCCCGATGAATATGCCGCGCACCTGCTCTTTCGTCAGCCCGTCCGCGGGGCTTTCCGGGCTGACGATTACGACTATGCCATCCGTGGCTATCGTCATTTCGTAAACGCCCTTTTCAAGCTCGCTGTCCTTGAGCTCGCGAGAAGACATGCCGATATCGCAAACGCCGTCTATCGCGGCGGCGACGCCCGTGGACGAATCGCTCATCTGTATTTCTATCTCGGCGCCCGCGTTGATTTCAAGGTACGCCTCCCGCAGTTTTTCCATAATGGGCGTAACGGAGGACGACCCCGCGACAACGACCCTGCCCGCGATCCCGCCCCCGGCGTAAGGCGCGGCGTTCTCGTCCGCCTTGATGTATCCGCCGTCCTCTATGACGCCCTGCCCCTCGGCGCTCATTATGAAACCGACGAAATCCGCCGCCGCCTCGCTGAACTCATCTTTCAGCGCGAGGTTGAACGGGCGGGAGATTTTATAGCTCCCGTTTTTGATGTTCGCGACGGACGCCTCCGCGCCGTCAATTTTCAGCCCCTTAACGGAGCTGTTCAGTGAGCCGAGCGATATGTAGCCGATGGCGTCGGCGTTGCCGGCGACGGACGTCATCATTACGGACGTGCTGTTCGTGATTTCGGCGGAAAGCGTCGTCATATCGGCCTTGTTCTCGTCGAGAACGCCGAACAGCTCCGTGAACGCGCCGCGCGTGCCGGAACCTTCCTCGCGCGATATGACGATTATTTCGCCGGATTTCAGATCTTCGCCTCCGACCGGCTCGCCGGGCGAAGGCTGCGCGGCCGGCTCACCGGAAGAAGTCTGCGGGGACGGCTCTCCGGGGGTCTGCGTAGCGGCGGGATCCGCCGCGCAGCCCACGGCGAGCGCGAGAACAAGGACGAGGACGAGGGCGGCTTTTTTTGCTTTTGATGTCATTTTCATTTTTCATTTACCTCCGTATTTTATTGACCGGTTTTACACCGCGCCCACATAGTAAACCAGCCATGTCAAATCTGTAACGCGGAAAATGTCAAATCTGTGTAAAGCCGGCGGAACGCGGACCGTACCGGGGCTTTTCTCCCCTGGCAGATGTTCAGCAGTCTTACCGAAAATTTTTTCTCTTGCAAACCTCCCCGGAATGGTGTAAACTCCGTTTGTTAATCTATTTCAGAAAGAGAGGTGTTGCGCATATGTCTCTGAACGCGATTAAAAAAATTGCCGAAGCGGAGGAGGCGGCAAGAGTCGCACGTGCGGAGGCTCAAAGCGAGGCAAAGCGGGCGGAGGAAGCCGCCGGGCGCGAGGGGCGGGAATCCGTGGCCGCTTCCCTGAAGCAGGCCGAAGGGGAAATACGCCATATGAAACGCGAGTTCGACCAAAAGGCGGAGGAGTACGCAAAGGAGCTGGCCTCCGCGACGGCAAACAAGCGGGCGGCAATACGCGCGCGGGCGGAAATCCGCCTCGAAGACGCCGCGAACCTGATTGCCGAAAGGATTGTGAGCGGGTAGATGTCGATTGTCAAAATGAAAAAGCTCCGCGTGACGGCGATGCGGGCGCAAAAAGAGGAATTGCTGAAAAAGCTCCTCATTTTGGGTTGTGTGGAGGTATCGGAGCCGGACGGGCTGCTCTCCGACCCGGACGCGGCGGCGCTTATGACGCGCGAGGCGGGAACCGCGGACAAGCTGCGGGACGATTACGGAAGCGTCACGCGGGCGCTCGGCGCGTTGGGGCGTTACGCGCCGGCAAAGTCGAAAATGTTCGCCGAGCGCGAGAATATTTCCGCGTCGGAATTTCTCGGCGAGAGCGATATGGAAGAGAACCTCCGCATAGCGGAACGCATCGAGAGGTGCGACAGCAGGATAAGGCACACGACGGCGGAGGAGGCGCGGCTTGACGCCAAGGTCGAATCCCTTTTGCCCTGGGAGCCGCTTGACCTGCCGTTCGAGCGCGAGGGGACGAGGACGAGCGTCGTGCTGCTCGGCGCCGTGCCCGCCGCGGCGGATTTCGAGGAGTTTGAACGCGCGCTCCGGGACGCGGCGGAGGAGGCGTGGGCGTACAAGGTCTCCGAGGGGCGCGAGCAGATATGCCTGTGCGTGATTTGTCTCCGTGAAAAGCAGGAGGAAGTGGCTGAAGCTCTGCGCGCGTTTTCGTTCACGGCCGGGGCGCATCGCGGCATACGGGGGACGGCGGCGGAGAATATCGAGGAACTGCGCCGAGACATTGCGGGGTTGCGGGAGGAACGCGCCGCGCTGACGGATGAGATAATCTCGGCCGACGCGCGCCGCGCGGAGCTCGTCAGATGCGCGGACGTGCTCGCGACGAAGATAGCCCGCGCGGAGGCGGGCGGGAAATTTCTTGTCACGGAGTCCGCCGCGATGTTTGAGGGCTGGCTTCCGGAGCCATCGTCGGCGGCGCTTGAGGAAGGGCTCTCGGAATTCGTCTGCGAGTGGGAGCTGTGCGACCCCGCGCCGGAGGAGTACCCGGATGTGCCTGTGAAGCTCAAAAACAACGCGCTCACCTCGCCGCTTATGATGGTGACGGAGATGTACAGCCTTCCGGCGTATGACGGCGTGGATCCGAACCCGCTTATGGCTCCGTTTTTTGTGTTGTTTTACGGGATAATGATGGCGGATATGGGGTACGGCCTCATTATGGCGCTGGGGGCGCTGTTCGTAAAACGCAAAAAGCCGAAGGGCAGTATGAAAACCTTTTTTGACCTGTTACTTATGTGCGGGGCCGCAACCTTTGCCGTCGGGATATTCACGGGCAGCTTCTTCGGTGATTTTCTGACACAGCTCGGCGTGGTCTGCGGTTTTACGTTCAAATTGCCGGCGTTGCTCGATGTGAACCGCAGCGCGCAGGAGCTTCTTTATGCGGCGATCGCCGTCGGGTGCCTCCAGATATTTTTCGGTATGGGCGTCAGTTTCTTTTTGCGGATACGGGACGGGCATTTTTTAGACGGGCTGTTTGACGTGGGTTCCTGGTGGTTGCTGTTCGCCGGAATCGGGGTGTTTGTGCTGACGGGTAGCCCGTGGGTGGGCATCGCGGGAGCAGTCGCGCTTATCGCCACGCAGGGGCGAAACTCAAAGAGCATCGGGGGAAAAATAGTCGGAGGACTCGGGAGTCTGTACGACATAACGGGCTATTTCGGCGACGCGTTGTCATATGCCCGCCTGATGGCGCTCATGCTCGCCGGGGGGGCCGTGGCGTCGGCGTTCAATCAGATAGGCTCCATGACCGGAAATGTCGTCACCTTTGTTATCATAGCTTTCGCGGGACACGCGCTGAACTTGGGGCTGAACCTTATCGGTTGCTATGTCCACGATTTGCGCTTGCAGTGCCTTGAGTATATGGGCAAGTTTTATAAGGACGGCGGGCGGGCGTTCTCGCCGCTTAAATTGGATCCCAAGCACTTTGACATTGTGTAAAATATTTTTGATACAAATTATTTAAGGAGGAAAAATAAAATGGATTTTCTTTTCAGCGGATTCTTTGAGGCGTTCGGCGGCACCGCGCTCGCGATTATGGGGGTGGGTATCTCGGTCGCGCTTGCTTGCATAGGCAGCGCGAAAGGCACCGGTATCGCGGGCGAGGCCGGCGCGGGGGTGACGAGTGAGGATCCCGCAAAGGGTATGCGCGCGATGATGCTCCAGGTTCTCCCCGGAACGCAGGGGATTTACGGCTTTGTCATCGCGATGATGGCCATCGGAAGCATTACATCCGATATGTCGGTGCAGCAGGGGCTCGCGCTGGCTATGGCTTGTCTGCCCGTCGGTATCGGGGGCTTGGTTTCCGCCATAGCGCAGGGCAGGGTGGCCGCCGCGTCGATGCATATCTTGTCCAAACAGCCGAAAGATTTTTCAAAGGGTATGCTCCTGTGCGCCGTCGTCGAGTTCTACGCCATCTTGTCGCTGCTGGTATCGATATTCCTCTTGAATAGGATTTGACCCTTGTCCGGTGATATTGCCGAACAGAAAGGGGTATTTGTATTGGACGGTATCGGAAGAATAATTGAACGGATAAAGTCGGATTCGGATGCGGAGTGCGCGGCGATAGCCGCGGAGGGCGCGGAGCGGCGCGCGGAAATAGCCGAGAGATACGCGCGGGAAGAAAAAGACGCCTATGGCGACGCCATATCCAAGGGTGCGCAGGAGGCGGCGGCCCGATTTGAGAGGCTGAAAAGCGTCGCCGCGCTGGAGGCGCGCAAACAGGTTCTCGCCGAAAAACAGCTCTTGCTCTCCGAGGCGTTTGAGCTTGCCGAGACGCGCTTGCGCGAGCTTCCGGACGGCGAGTATTCGCGCCTGCTGTCGCGCCTTGCGGCGGAGGGGGCGCGCACGGGCGCGGAGGAGCTGATTTTATCGCAGTCGGATCGCGAGCGATTTGGGAAGACCGTCACGGACGGCGCCAACGAAATACTCCGGGCGGCGGGCCGGCGCGCAGAGCTGAGACTGTCGCCGTCCGTGCGCGCGATGCGCGGCGGCGTCGTCGTGTCCGGGGCGGATATTGAAACGAACTGCTCCCTCGCGGCGCTCGTGTCACGGTATAAAAACGAGCTCTCGCCGCGCGTTACCGAGATTTTGTTCGATTGAGGCGGGTGAGCCTTTTGACTAAGACGAAGAAAACAAACGACGCCGATCTTGCGGCGCTTTCGGCGGTACTGCGCGCGAGGGAGGCGAAAATGCTGACGCGGGAGCGCGCGGAGCGCATGATCGAGGCGGCGGGCTTTGAAGAGGCGGCGAAGATGGCGGATGAGCTCGGCTGGCGCGATATGTCGGGGCTTGACGCGTTCGGGATCGAGGACGCGCTGTCGGAGCGCCGAGCGGCGGTTTACGCGGAGATATCCAAGACGGAGGCCGCCCTGCCGGTAGTGCGCATGTTCATGCTGAAATACGATTACCACAACGTAAAAACGCTTGTGAAGTCGATGGGGGCGAACGAGGACGCGACGCGGATTTTATCGGAATCCGGGCGCGTCGGCGCGAAGGAGATTACGGAGGCGTTCATTTCCGGCGAGCGCGGCGACCTTCCGCCGAGGCTGAGACAGGCGATGAGCGAGGGCGTCGGGACGCTCTCCCGCACATCTAACCCGCAGTTGTCCGACCTGACGGCGGATCGGCTGTACTACACGGAACTGACGGAGCTTGCGGAGGAGACGGGCGACGAATTCATCCGCGGCTACGCGAGACTTCTTATCGACGGGGCGAATCTGCGGACGTTCGTGCGTTCGGCGAGAACGGGCAGGACGAGGGAATTTCTCGCCTCCGCGCTCTTTGACGGCGGGAGTACGCCGGTGAACGATATTCTGGGGCTTGAGTATACGGGCGAGGGGGTACCGGCCGTGTTCAAGGCGGAAGCGCTCGCCCCGGCGGCGAGGCTCGCGCGGGAAACGCTTGCGGGAGGGCAGCAGATGTCGTTCGAGCGCGAGTGCGACAATGCGGCGCGCGCGTACGCGGAGTCTGTAAAATTCGTCCCGTTCGGCGCGGGCGTCGTTTTGCGCTATCTGCTCGCGCTCGACTGGGAGATGACTGCGGTGCGGATGATTCTCGCCGGGAGACTCGCGGGGGTGGAACCGGAGAAAATACGGGAAAGGCTGCGTGAGGCTTATGTATAAGATAGCGGTCATGGGCGGGGCGGACACCGTACTCGGCTTCAAGGCGCTGGGGCTTGACACGCACCCCGTGTCCGGGGACGACGAGGCGCGCCGGGTGTTCCGCAGACTGGCGAATCCGGAGGAGCGGTACGCGATTATATATATGGAAGAGAGCCTCAGCCGCGTTCTGGCGGAGGAGATCGCGGAGTACAACGACAAACCCGCCCCCGCCGTGATTTTGATCCCCGGCAGGGACGGGTCGCGGGGACTGGGGCTCACGGCCCTGCACGACGCCGTGATACGCGCGGTCGGCGCGGATATTCTGTGAAGTGCGCCGTCATTGCCGACATCCGCGGGAATGCTTTCGCCCCGCGCGGCACAGCACACGGGTGAAATCGAAGTCTCGGAATGGGGATGGGCGGCATAGGCGCGGCTGCGGGACGGTATTGATTATGTTAGTTGAAAGGATTGATTAAATGAGCGGAAAAATCGTAAAAGTTTCGGGCCCGCTTGTCGTCGCGGAGGGGCTGGAGGACGCGAATATCTCCGATGTCGTGCGCGTCGGGCGGCAGAGGCTTATCGGCGAGATACTGACGATGACGGGCGGCAGGGCGGCGATTCAGGTGTATGAGGAGACCTCCGGACTCGGTCCCGGCGCGGAGGTGGAGACGACGGGCTCGCCGCTGTCGGTTGAGCTCGGGCCCGGGCTTTTGGAAAACATATATGATGGGATACAGCGTCCGCTCGTGGAGGTCCGCGAGAGGACGGGGCACACCATAGCACGCGGCGTGGACGTCCCGGCGCTGAACCGCGAAAAGGTCTGGGAGTTTGAAGCCTCGGCGTCGGCGGGGGACAGGGTCACGGGCGGGGACGTAATTGGCGCGGTGCGCGAGACAAGCTCCGTTTTGCATAAGATTATGGTCCCGCCCGGCGTGTCCGGGACGCTTGAAGCCATAGAAAGCGGCGGCTTCACGGTAGAGCAGACGGTCGGGAGGATCAAGACGGACTCCGGCGGGACGGCGGAGGTGACGCTCATGCAGAAGTGGCCCGTGCGCGTGGCGCGCCCGTATGAAAAAAAGTTCGTGCCGTCCGCGCCGCTCAACTCCGGTCAGCGAATAATAGACACGCTGTTCCCGCTCGCGAAGGGCGGCACGGCGGCGGTGCCGGGCCCGTTCGGCTCCGGCAAGACGGTGGTTCAGCACCAGCTCGCCAAGTGGTCGGACGTGGACATCGTCGTGTATATCGGCTGCGGTGAGCGCGGCAACGAGATGACGGATGTGCTTATGGAGTTCCCGGAGCTGAAAGACCCGCGCAACGGGGAGCCTTTGATGAAACGCACGGTGCTCATTGCCAACACATCCGACATGCCCGTCGCGGCGCGCGAGGCGTCGATTTACACGGGCATCACGATAGCCGAATATTTCCGCGATATGGGGCTCGACGTCGCCGTCATCGCGGACTCTACATCCCGCTGGGCGGAGGCGCTGAGGGAAATGTCCGGGCGCTTAGAGGAAATGCCGGGGGAGGAAGGCTATCCCGCGTACCTTTCCAGCCGTCTGGCGCAGTTTTACGAGCGGGCCGGTTGCGTCGAATGTACGGGTTCGGATCCTCGCCGGGGTACGCTGACGGCGATAGGGGCGGTGTCTCCGCCGGGCGGCGATACGTCGGAGCCCGTTTCGCAGGCGACGATGCGGATAGTCAAGGTGTTCTGGGGGCTGGATTCATCGCTCGCCTACGCGCGGCATTTCCCGGCGATAAACTGGCTCAACAGCTATTCGCTGTATCTCGACACGCTGAAGCCTTGGTACGACGCGAGCTTCGGGGAGGGCTTTATGGCGTCGCGCACGCGCGCGATGAGCATCCTGCAGGAGGAATCGGAGCTTCAGGAAGTCGTCAAGCTCGTCGGCGTGGACTCGCTTTCCCCGCCGGACAGGCTGACGCTTGAGATCGCGAGGATGCTGCGCGAGGACTTTTTGCAGCAAAACGCGTTCGACGAGCTGGACAGCTATTCGGGCTATGACAAGCAGGCAAGGCTTCTGGCGCTGATTTTGTCTTACGGCGATATGTGCAGAGAGGCGCTCGGCAGGGGTGTCACGGACGTCACGAAGCTGTTCGGCATAGAGGCGCGGGAGCGTTTCGGACGCGCCAAGATGATTCCGCCCGGGGAGTACGAGCGGCGGTACGCGGATATAGAGCGCGATATGCAATATCAGATCGGCGAAATTATCGAGGGAGGCGAAAAAGAGTGATAAGGGAATACCGCACGATACAGGAGATAGTAAGCCCCCTCATGGTCGTCCGGAACGTCGAGGGCGTGACGTACGACGAGCTGGCGGAGATCGAGCTTCCGGACGGCGAGGTGCGCCGTTGCAAGGTGCTGGAGGTGGACGGGGACTCCGCCGTCGTACAGCTTTTCGAATCGGCGGCGGGCATAAATCTCGCGCAGTCGAAGGTGCGCTTTCTGGGGCGCCCCTTGGAGCTTGCGGTGTCGGGGGATATGCTGGGGCGCGTGTTCAACGGGATGGGCAGTCCCATAGACGGCGGGCCTGGGATTTTGGCGGAGTCGTACAACGATATAAACGGGCTGCCGATGAATCCCGCGGCGAGGGACTATCCCAACGAGTTCATACAGACGGGCGTCTCTACGATTGACGGGCTGAACACGCTCGTGCGCGGACAGAAACTGCCGATTTTCTCCGGCTCCGGGTTGCCGCACGCGCAGCTCGCCGCGCAGATAGCGCGCCAGGCGAGGGTGCTGGGCACGGAGTCCAAGTTCGCCGTCGTGTTCGCCGCCATTGGTATAACGTTTGAGGAATCGGAGTATTTCGTGCAGGAGTTCAACCGCACGGGTGCCATAGACCGCTCCGTGATATTCGCGAACCTCGCCAACGACCCGGCTGTAGAGCGCATAGCGACGCCGCGCATGGCGCTGACGGCGGCGGAATATCTCGCGTTCGAAAAGGATATGCACGTGCTCGTGATCCTGACGGACATCACGAACTACGCCGAGGCCCTGCGCGAAATATCGGCGGCGCGCAAGGAAGTTCCGGGGCGGCGCGGCTATCCCGGCTATCTCTATACGGACCTCGCCACGATGTATGAGCGCGCGGGGCGGCGCATAGGCAAGCCCGGTTCCATAACGATGATACCGATCCTCACGATGCCGGAGGACGACAAGACGCACCCGATCCCGGATCTCACGGGGTATATAACCGAGGGGCAGATAATACTCTCCCGCGACCTTTACAGGCGCGGGGTACTGCCGCCCGTGGATGTGCTGCCGTCGCTGTCGCGGTTGAAGGACAAGGGCATAGGGAAGGGGAAAACGCGCGAGGACCATGCGGACACGATGAACCAGCTCTTCGCGGCATATTCCTCCGGCAAGGACGCCAAGGAGCTTATGACGATCCTCGGGGAGTCCGCGCTGACGCCGGCGGATATAAAATTCGCGCAGTTCGCGGAGGAGTTTGAAAAGCGGTACGTCGCGCAAGGTAACGACGAGAACCGCTCCATAGAAGATACGCTGTCTCTCGGTTGGGAGCTTCTGACGATACTGCCGAAAACCGAGCTGAAACGCATAAAGCCGGACAATCTGGCGAAATACTACCCCAAGACGGAAGGATAGGAGGGCGGCATGGCGAGCAAGACGATATCGCCGACGCGCATGGAACTGACGCGCCTGAAAACACGCTTGAAGACGGCGCGGCGTGGGCACAAACTTCTGAAAGACAAGCGGGATGAGCTTATGCGCCAGTTCCTTGAGATCGTCCGGCGCAACCGCGATCTGCGGACGCGGGTGGACAAGGGGCTGTCGGGTGCCAACCGCGCGCTGTCCGTGGCGTCCGCCATCATGTCCTCCGATATGCTGGAGCAGGCGCTGCTTTACCCGCGCCAGCGCGTGGAGCTCGATATGGCGTTCCGGAATATAATGTCCGTGAACGTGCCGGTGTACGAGTTCAAGGCGCAGATGGCGGACCCCTCCGATATTTATCCCTACGGCTTCGCTCAGACCTCCGGGGAGCTCGACGACGCCATCGCCGCGATGAGCGGCGTGTTCTCCGATATGTTCGAACTGGCGCAGGTGGAAAAGACGATGCAGCTTCTGGCGGACGAAATAGAAAAGACGCGCAGACGCGTGAACGCCTTGGAATACGTGATGATCCCGGATATGGAGAAAAACATCAAATATATCTC
The DNA here is from genome assembly GCA_031279125.1 of Oscillospiraceae bacterium. Lineage (GTDB taxonomy): Bacteria > Bacillota > Clostridia > Oscillospirales > Oscillospiraceae > JAIRRO01. Next base: position 1,266 of record JAITJC010000029.1, on the reverse strand, counting down.
TATGAAGCTGGAGGAAAACGACCGCAGCACGAAGGTGCGGCTTATGAAGGTCAAGGATATGGTGCTTAAACAGGCGCACGGATACGAGTGAGCCGCCGGGCGTTTTTTCGTCACCCTGCATAAAGCAATAAGTGAATTTTTATTAAGAATTATTGACAAACACGGTGCGCCCGATTATTATGGGGTATATAATGGCGCGAAGCTGGAATTACGCCGAACGGGAGGAGACGCACAATGCATAAAACACTGTCCGCCTATATAGATGCCGTCTGTTCACAAATAAAGAGCAGACGGTTGCGCGACGAAACGCGCAAAGAGCTCAAAGCCCAATTGCAGAGCCGTTTTTCGGAGGCGAAGCGGCGCGGCGCAGACGAGGAGACGGCCGCGCGGGAGGCCGTTGCGAGTATGCGGGAACCTGCGGAGCTCGGGCGCATCATCGCGATTGAAAACCGCCGGCACACGAATATCGGGCCGATTATACTTATCGCGGTGCTCATCGCAGCGTTCTTCACAATGATGGGCTTCATGACGCACGGGGAGATAAGGGTCAACCCGATTGATATTCTGATTGAGCTCGCAATCGCGTTCGTCATATCTGCGGTGCTGTCCGCGCGCAGATTTTCGCTGGCGAAATTCCTTGAGAATATTCAGCTCGGCTCTGTGCTGGCGGGGATAATTTATACGGCGTTCGTCATGATATCTTCCGTTTCGGGTACGGAAAACGTGCTGCAGGTCAGAGGGAACGTGGGCAACACGATACTCGCGATAGCGTACGGACTTATCCTGTTCGCGGTGTTCAATACAATCGAAAGGCTCGCGGGGCCGTCCGCCAAGGGCTTCGTGAAGGGCGTCATACGCGAACGCCTAGGCTTCAACAGGCTTTCGGAGCAGACGGACGCGCTCATAGCGTCGGATATGTACAGGAAACAGGCGGAAATGATCGGCAAGCAGAACTGAATACTGCCGATTATTAAAGCGTATAATTGCGACGGGGGGTGGTTTTTTGGCGTTGGACGGATACCTCTCCTCGCTCGCGGGGAAGAAGATCGCCGTGCTGGGGCTCGGCGTGTCGAATCTGCCGCTCGTCCGACTGTTGCTGCGCGCAGGTCTCGACGTCACGGCCCGCGACAGGCGCTCCGCCGCCGAGCTCGGGGAAATCGCGCCGGAGCTTGAGGCGCTCGGCGCCGGGCTCGCGCTCGGCGGGGGGTATCTCGACGGCCTGACGGAGGATGTCATCTTCCGGACGCCCGGAATAATGCCCCGCGC
>JAITJC010000086.1 GCA_031279125.1 Oscillospiraceae bacterium | reverse complement strand
CTGCACATCTCCGGCAGCAGCGCGCCCAGGTGCTGTATGCGCTTTTCGTCCTCGTACTCCCCGCCGGACGTCGTCAGGTTTATGAGAATATCGACGCCCGCCTTTTTACAAGCCTCGCGCGTCGCCTCTACGGCGTCCGTGAACTTTTGAAGGCTCATCGACTTGTAGCCGACCTCCAGCTTGCCCGCGACTTCTTTATCCTCGCGCACGTGGATGTGCGCTATCGACGCGCCCGCCTTCGCGCAGTCCACAATCTGCTCCGCGAGTTCCTCGGCGGTGTACGGCACCGTCGGCGCCTGCGCCTTTTTCGTCCCCGCCCCGCAGAGACACACCTGAATGATGATCTTGTTGGTCTTTGCCATTTTGACTTACCTCCTGATTGTTTACACCGGGTCGTCCATAAACCTCTTCGCCAGCTTGAACACCTCAAAGAGCTGCTTGTCCCTCTTCGCGAGAAGCGCGCCCCTGTCCACGCCGGAGTAATCATAGAACCCCCGCCCGGTTTTGAGCCCAAGCTCCCCTTTATCGACGTGCTCCGCGAGCGTCCTCGGCATATCGACGGGCTCGGGCGGGACATAGCTCTTGTTCCTGTAATTGTTCGCCGTCATGTCCAGCCCGCCGAAGTCGGCGCGTTTGCACAGACCCAGAACGACGGCGCGCGGGATGAAGCTCGCCTTTACGGCCTTGTCGATGTCCTCCGGCGTGCAGTAGCCGTTGTCGAGAAGATAGAACAGCTCTTGGTTGAGGCACATTTGCATGCGGTTGGCGATGTATCCCTGAATGAATTTTTTCATCACCACCGGCGTCTTGCCGCACTTTTCGAGAAGCGCGGCCGTTATATCCGCGAGCTTCTGCGGGGCCTTCTCGCTCTTCACGACCTCCACGAGCGGGATGAGCTGCGCCGGGGCGTACCAGTGCGCTATGACCATGCGCGGGAGAAGCGCTTCCGGCGCGAGCTCAAACACGTTCAGCGCGGAGGTGTTCGACGCGATTATGCAGTCGCGCGGGACGGCGGAAGCGAGCGTTTTGTAAAGCTCCGTCTTGGCGTCGCGGTTTTCGACTATCGTCTCCTGAACGAAGTCCGCGTCGCGGACGGCGTTCCCGGCGTCAAGCGCGAAAGAGACGTGCCCGAACACGTCGTCAATCTGGTCGGTCGGTATGAGGCCTTCCTCCGCGAACGTGACGAGGCTTTTTAAGAGCGTGGACTTCGCCCGCTCGCGAGTCTCCTCGCTGCGCGTCCACATCGTGACGCTGTATCCGCCGATCGCGAACATCTGCGCTATGCCGGGGCCCATGGTTCCCGCCCCGAGCACCGCGATTTTTTTAATATCCTTGAGAGAGCGTATCACTTAAATGTTTCCCCTTAATCATTTTGGCTCGCCGCGCGGGTTTTGACGAGATGTTTTTCCGTCAGGCAAAGCGCGCAGGGCGCCGCTGTACGCAGGGCGCCGCAAGCCCCAACGCGCGAAGCATCACGGGAAAACATCCGTCAAAACGACTTTTCCTCCCAAGCGACAAGCCTAACAAACCCCCCGTCCGCCATTTCGCAGCGGAACGGGAACGCGGCGATCGTCATGCGCCGCCCCGTGACGTCGTCGATATCGCCGCCGGCGTTTTCAACTGTGCACACCCCGTGCTGCATGAACAGGCGGTGGCAGGGCTCGTAGTCGTGGAACTTATCGGCGGCGTCCGTGCCCGTGGCGTCCTTATACGCGGTGTCGAGCCACGGCATTTGCTCTTTTAAGGGATAGTGCCACAGCGGCGCGTCGGTGGCACCCCACGTGCCGGTTATGCCCTTGATGTGCTTTTCGTGTATGAGCCACTTCGCGACCTCAGGCCCCATGCCGGGATAGTAGTTGTAATACTTGTCGTTGTTGCGGCGCCAGAATTTGTGGAAACCCGTGTTCACGGCGACCCAGTCGTTTTCGCGAATCTCCAGGCCGTCTTTTTTCGCCGCCTGCTCGAAGTCCGCGGGCTTCAGTTCCACCCAAATGTCGCCGAATTTTTTCGGGTCCCCGCCGGCGGCGTCCCATTTCTCGTTGAAGCGGTCGTAAAGATGGCGCATATCGAGTATCACGCCGGAGCCGATGCAGTGTTCAAGCGGGATCTCGTCGAGGCTGTAGCCGTAGCGCTCGCGATCCACCTCCTCCTCGTGCAGGACGTGGTTCGGGGAGTCCATGTGCGTGCCGGCGTGCAGCGTTCCGGTGTAGGTCATCGTGCGCTTGTGGAAGCGGCCGAGATACTGCCCGCGCGGGAACTGCAAATCCTGACGCGCTCCGGGGAACGGCCACAGGGGGGTGTCTGCGCCCCAGGGGTTTGAGAGGTCGTGAATCTTCGTCATTTTGGACTTGTCAAGATAGAACTTTGACTTGTCGAGCGGCATGTACGCCATGATGGTTCCTCCTAAAATTTTTTGATTTACGGGCTTCTTCGCTGCCTTAATTCCCATTGTAAACCTTGGGGCTATGCCAATGTCAATAGGCTGATTAACATTTTTTTAACAGCCCGCCGCCGGGCGCGCGCCGGAAGCAATCGGTGAAATTGCTAAAAAATAATAATTATTATCGTTATTGTTTTTCTTGCTTTTTATCTGAATGGCTGATATAATTACATATCGTAAAAATATTATTATTTTTCCGCAATTACACACCTTCGTTATCAAATTGTTGTTGACACGCGGCGCGCGAGACTGTAAAATATGCGAGGCGCCGCGCCGGCAAGGACAAGGGCGATGCTGTAATTGCGTAAGCAAGGAGGAAATATGGCTGCACCACTCAATATCACAACCATCGAACAGATGGAGGCCGACACCGCGCGTTTAAAGGAAACCGCGTGTCAGGTGTGCGCGGAGACGTGGGAGGACCGCGTCAAAGCGCAAACGCCGCACTGTAAGTTCGGCGAGGACGGCGTATGCTGCAAAAACTGCTCTATGGGCCCCTGCCGCATCACGCCGAAGGCCCCGCGGGGCATCTGCGGGGCGGACGCGCACGCCATCGCCGCGCGCAACTATGTCCGCGCCATAGCGGCGGGCACGTCCTCGCACTCCGACCACGCGCGCGAGATTCTGCACATCCTGCACTCCGCGAGCCGCGACGGGAACTATCAGATCCGCGACGAGCTGAAACTCATACGCCTCGCGGAGGAATGGGGCGTCCCCACGGAGGGGCGCGACATCTATGACATCGGGCGCGAGGTCGCGGAGATCGGGCTTGAGGAATTCGGCAAATCGTTCGGCGAAATGCGCTTCCCGACGCGCGCGACGCAGGAGCGCCAAGCCTTGTGGCGCAACGAGGGCATATGGCCGCGCGCCATCGACCGCGAGGTTGTGACGGCGATGCATATGACGCACATGGGCAACTCCGCCGACGCCGAGGCGCTTGTACGGCAGGGGCTTCGCATGAGCCTCTCCAACGGCTGGGGCGGGAGTATGCTCGGCACGGAAATAACGGACATCCTGTTCGGCACGCCGACAGTCTGGACGACGGAGGGCAACCTCGGCGTCCTCGAACACGACATGGTGAACGTCGTCGTGCACGGGCACGACCCGGCGTTTTCGGAAATGCTCGTCACCGCCTGCGAGGATCGCGAGCTCGTCGAGTACGCGAGAAGCAAGGGCTCGAAGGGTATCAACGTCGTGGGGCTGTGCTGTACGGCGAACGAAGTCGCAATGCGCCACGGCGTCCGCATGGCGGGGAACTTCCTGCAGCAGGAGAATGTCGTGCTTACGGGCGCGGTGGAGATGATGTGCGTCGATATACAGTGCATATTCCCGGCGCTCGCCGCCTTGGCGCAGTGCTTCCACACAAAATTTGTGACGAGCTCCCCCATCGCGCGCATACCCGGCTCGCAGTACGTGGAGTTCAAGCCCGAAACGGCGCTCGATCAAGCGAGAACGCTTGTGAGGGAGGCGATCGACAATTACGTCAACCGCGACGAAACGAAGCTGTACATCCCGCCGACGAAGCAGACGGCGACTGTCGGCTATCCGACGGAGCAGATAATCCGCCACCTCGACAACGTGACGAACAGCCACGTGGAGGAGATAGGTTCCTACCGCCCGGCGATAGACGCCATAAAGGCGGGCGTCCTGCGGGGTGCCGTGGCCATCGTCGGCTGCAACAACCCGCGCGTGAGACCGGACTTCTCCCACTTCGAGATTATGAAAGAGCTGATAGAGAACGACATTCTGATAGTCGCGACGGGCTGCGCCGCGCAGATGGCGACGAAGGCGGGGCTTCTTAACAAAGACGCGAAGTATATGTGCGGGGACGGGCTGCGCCGCGTCTGTGAGCTCGTGGACATCCCGCCCGTCCTCCACATGGGCGCGTGCGTGGACATTTCGCGCATGATGCTGCTCGCGGCGGGCATCGCGAACGACTGGGGCGTGGACATCACGCGGATCCCCGTCGTCGGGTGCGCGCCGGAGTGGATGAGCGAAAAGGCCGTGTCTATAGCCAACTACGTCGTCTCAACGGGGCTTGACGTGTACCTCGGCATAGAGCCTCAGGTAAAGGGCTCCTCGCAGATGATGGAGCTGATTACGGAGGGCACGCGGAAGATAACGGGCGCGGGCTACATCATAAACAAGGATCCGCACGAGCTCGTCCGGAATATAATCGACGGCATAGAGGCCAAAAGGGCGGCTCTCGGCATATGAAAATTGCCGTCACCGGCAAGGGGGGGGTCGGTAAAACGACGCTCGCGGCGGTGCTCGCGAGGCTGTACGCGGAGGAGGGGCGGCGCGTGCTGTGCGCCGACGCCGATCCCGACGCGAACCTCGGGCAGGCGCTCGGATTTTCAGAGGGCGAGACGGCCGCCCTGACACCGATCTCCCAAATGTCCGACCTCATAGCGGAGCGCACGGGCGCGCAAAAGGGCGGCTACGGCGCGTTCTTCAAGATAAACCCGCGCGTGGACGACATCCCGGACCGCTTTGCCATAGAGAAGAACGGCGTGAAGCTGCTCGTCATGGGCACGGTGGACACGGGCGGCTCCGGCTGCGTCTGTCCGGAGAATGTGGTGCTCAAGCGCGTCATATCAAACCTTGTGCTCGGGCGCGGAGAGGTCGTAATACTCGATATGGAGGCGGGGCTTGAGCATCTGGGTCGCGGGACGGCGGACTTCGTGGATTTCTTCCTCGTCGTCGTCGAGCCGGGCGCCCGGAGTGTGCAGACGTACAGAAAGGTACGAAGCCTCGCCGCCGACATAGGTGTCAGGCGAGTCTCCGTTGTCGCGAACAAGGTCAGGTCGAAAGAGGATGAGGATTATCTGCGCGAGCGGATCCCGGGGGACGAATTCCTCGGTTCCGTCCGCTATTCCCCGGACGTCATAGAGGCGGACAGGTCGGCGTCTTCCCCGTATGACACGGCTTCCGCCGCGGTCGAGGATATAAAGGCGATAAAGAAGGTCATCGACGGACGGGAACAAAACGGCGCGCGGCCGTGACATTGCGATATAACAAATCAACCCCGAAAGGATGAACGAAAAGAATGGGTCTTTTTGATAGAGTATTCCGCGGTTCGGCGGAGATGTACGCGAAGGCGGAAGGCGAGATTGAAGCCGCCGTCGCCGAGCTGGGGGCGGACGCCCCGATGAAGATGCCGGACACGGCATACTACCTCTCGTGCATCTACGCGTATCTCGGCAGGAAGGTCACGACGCTCGGCGAGCTGCGCGAGGCCCTCGCGGAAATCAAGGCGAAGATGACGACGAACCACCGCACGGCGGACGTGTTTTCAAGCGGCATCGCGACGGCTATGGCGGCGGAGGTCATCGAGGCCTGCAAATACGCCAGAACGCCCGCGCCCTATGAGGGCACCGTATATCACGGGCACTTCTCCGACGCGGAGGTGCGCGAACTCGGCGTGCCGCTCGTCACGCGGGACATACCGGGCTTCGTCGTGATAATCGGCCCCGCCCCGTCGGATGAGGAGGCGGCAGCGCTCATAAAGGGCTATCAGAACCGTGGGATATTCGTGTTCCTGATAGGCGGGATCATCGACCAGGCGGAACGCGGCGGGCTTTCGATGGGCTTCCCCGTGCGCGTTGTGCCCGTGGGCCCGGACATCTGGGCGGTGGGGCACATAATCTCTCTCGTCGAGCGCGCGGCGTTCATATTCGGCGCTGTTCAGGCGGGGGACTGGGAGGCGTTCAACGAATACTCCTTCAAGCGCATTTTCGCGTTCGTCAACGCGTTCGCGCCCGTGGGCGACATCACCGTGGCTTGCGGCGGCGGGGCAATCGCGATGGGCTTCCCCGTCATCACGGACGACCGCGACGACATGTGGGCCGTGCCGAAGTCGCTTATCATACAGCCGGACACGACGGACTTCATCGAGACGTCCCTTGAAGCTCGCGACATAAAAATCAAGGTCACGAACATCGACATCCCCGTCGCGTTCTCCACGGCGTTCGAGGGCGAGATCATACGCAAGGCCGATATGCGCGTGGATATAAACGGGGCGCGGCAGGACTGCTTTGAGCTCGTGCGCTCACGCGAGGCGCAGGATGTGGAGGATCACAGGATAATCCTCGACGGGCCGGACATCGACGAATTCCCGGAGGGCGGCGCCATGAACATGGGTGTCATCGTGGACGTGTACGGCAAGACGATGCAGTCGGACTTCGAGCCCGTGTTTGAGCGCAAGTTCCACAACTTCCTCAACTGTCTTGAAGGCGTGATGCACACCGGCCAGCGCGATATGATACGCATACGCGTGTCGAAAGCGGCGTTCGAGGCGGGTTTCCGCGCGCGCCACTTCGGCGAGGTGCTGTACTCTAAGGTGAAAAGCGAGTACGACAGCGTTGTGGACAAATGCCAGGTCACGATAATCACGGACGCCTCCAAGCTCAAGGAACTGCGCGCGGAGGCGAACAAGGCTTACGACAAGCGCGACGAGCGGCTGCAGTCCATGACGGACGAGACCGTGGAGGTTTTCTACAACTGCATACTCTGTCAAAGCTTTTCGCCGTCGCATGTCTGCGTCGTGACGCCGGAGCGGCTGGGGCTGTGCGGCGCCGTGTCTTGGCTCGACGCGAAAGCGACGAACGAGCTCGACCCGAACGGGCCGTGCCAGGTCGTCACGAAAAAGGACCTCATAGACGAGCGCGTCGGCTCTTGGGCGGACGTCAACGAGTCCGTCCGGAAATACTCGCACGGTTCCCTGGAGCAGGTCACGCTCTATTCGATCCTCGAGGATCCGATGACCTCCTGCGGCTGTTTTGAGTGCATATGCGGGATAGAACCGTTTTCAAACGGCGTGTCAATCGTCAACCGCGAGCACACGGGCATAACGCCGCTCGGGATGACGTTTTCCGAGATGGCGTCGATGACGGGCGGCGGCGTTCAGACGCCGGGCTTCATGGGTCACGGCAAACACTTTATCGCCTCTAAAAAATTCCTGAAAGCGGAGGGCGGCATAGCGCGCATCGTGTGGATGCCGAAAGCTCTGAAAGACATCGTCCGCGAGCGGCTCGACAGGACGGCGAAGGAGCTTTACGACATCGACGGCTTCACCGACATGATAGCCGACGAGGACGCGGCGGAGGACGCGGAGAAACTCACGGAATTCCTCGCGGAAAAGGGGCACCCCGTGCTCGCGATGGAGCCCCTGCTGTAAATTTTAAGCGGCTTCGCCGCTTGGCTGCCCTGCGGGTGAATCAAAGATTCGCAATCGAAATACGCGCAACACAAGGGGCGGGATTTCTCCCGCCCCTTGTGTTGTGCCTTTTCCGTTTTCCCGCGTTTCCCTTATCCCAGCATCTGCAACACGCCCTGCGGGAGCGCGTTCGCCTGCGCGAGCATCGCCGTGGACGCCTGGAACAGGATGTTCATCTTCGTGAACGTCGTCATTTCCTTCGCCATATCCACGTCGCGGATGCGGGACTCCGCGTTCGTCAAGTTCTCCGCTGAAATATCGAGGCTGTTTTGCGTGTATTCCAGCCTGTTCTGCGCCGCGCCGAGCTTACTGCGCTGGGACGTGACGTAGGTCAAGGCACCGTCGAGGATGTCGAGCTGGTACGTTATCGCCTTGCCCGTCGTCTCCAGGACGTTGATTTTGGAGTTCCCGGAACCGTCGCCTATGCCGAGCATATTCGTGTCCACGGAGGCGATGGACATCTCCAGCGCTTGGTTTGCGTTCGCGCCGACCTGGAAGTACAGGCCGGGCTGCGTGGACTTCTCCACGATGGCTTTTGCCTCCACATAATTTTCCGACGCAACCTCGAGATTGTG
>JAITJC010000090.1 GCA_031279125.1 Oscillospiraceae bacterium | reverse complement strand
CCCGACCTTGACAACGCTCCTTTGTTACAATGTGTCAAGGGGGGGGGAGTAGCCACACTCCCCCCCTTGGCCACCCGTTCCCACGCCTTCTTTCGTACCCCTCTTCTTCGCTTATCTTTTCTTTTTTTTGAGACAATATCAAAAACGCTTGACAGCCCCCCGCAGACGCGCGGCGAAATACTCCCGGCACAGCCGTTCAAATTCCCGCTCGTCGCCGCCGTTCACAAGCGTGTCGTCGCACCCCGCGCGATAAAATTCCTCCGGTTTCTGGGCCGCGGCGCGCGCGACGGCGTATTCCTCCGAAACGCCGTCGCGCTCCGCGACGCGCCGCACGCGGACATCTTCCGGCGCGACGACGGCGACGGTGAGGTCGCAAGCTGCGGCGCGTCCGCTTTCGATGAGGGCTATGGCCTCCACGGCGACGATTTCCGCGCCCGCCCTGTCGTATTCGCGCAACAGGCGGGAGACCTCCCTCCCGACGTGGCTGTGGGTGATTTTGTTCAGCTCCGCGAGCGCCTTTTCGTCGCGGAACACGATATTCCCCAGCGCCTTTCTGTCGAGCGCGCCGCCGGAAACGACGCCGGGGAAGCTCGCCGAGAGTTCCCGCAGCATATCGGAGGGCCCCGCCGCCAGGCTGTGGTACACCTCGTCGCAGTCTATGATCTCCGCGCCGAGCGTTTTCAAAACGCGCGTCGCCGTCGTTTTCCCCGCGCCCGCGCCGCCCGTTATCCCGACGACTGTCATGCCGTCGATTTTCTTTCCCAGAACGTTTTCGACGGCCCGCTTCGTGACGGCACCCCGCCGCGCTATCCTGTAAGGCTCCGCCGTCAGAAGCAGCACGGTGGACTCCGCGCCGCGCGCGCAGTCCCCTCCGTCAATCGCGCACTCCGCCTTGCCGTCAAAACGCCTGAGCGCGTCGTCAAACGTGACGGGCGGTGCCTCCCCCTCGGCGTTCGCCGACGGCGCGGCGAGCGGGAACGCGCAAAGCCTCAGCAGGGCGAGCGCCGTATCGTGGGCCGGTACGCGCAAGCCAACGGAGCCCGCCCCGCCCTCTCGCGGCAAAACGAGCGTCATAGGCCCCGGCGCGAACGCGCGGGCGAGCTTTTCAATATCGGCGTTCCCGCCGCACGGGATCCCGCTCACGAGCGTTGAAAACGGCTTTCCCGGAGGGCGCCCCTTGAGCTCGCGCAGACGCGCGAGCGCTTCCGGGTTCCCCGCGTCGCAAGCGAGGCCGTACACCGTCTCCGTTGGGATTACGCACAGCCCGCCGCGCCGCAGTATCCCGGCGGCGCGCTCTATTCCCTCCCCGCCGCGCAGTACCAATGTCTTCATCGCCGCCCGGCTCACTCCGCGCCCGCAGCTTCAAGCTTCGCGGCGCGGTCTGCCATAGTCAGGGCATCTATTATCTCGTCAATCGCGCCGTTGAGTATCTGGTCGAACTTGCTGAAGTTCGTGGAAATCCTGTGGTCGGTTATGCGGTTCTGCGGATAGTTGTACGTGCGTATGCGCTCACTGCGGTCCCCGGTGCCCACCTGCCGGAGCCGTTCCGCCGCAACCTCTGCCGTCCGGCGGCGGCGATCTTCCTCATACAGGCGCGACACGAGTATTTTCATCGCGCGCTCACGGTTCTGTCGCTGGCTCCGCTCGTCCTGACATTCGACGACGGTCCCCGTCGGCAGGTGCGTGACGCGGATCGCGCTCTCCGTTTTGTTGACGTGCTGGCCGCCGGCCCCGGACGAGCGGAACGTGTCTATCTGCAAATCGGCGGGGTTGATTGCAAAATCCGCCTCGTCCCGCTCCGGCAGTACCGCGACCGTCACCGTGGACGTGTGAATTCTCCCGGAGCTTTCCGTGTCCGGCACGCGCTGTACGCGGTGGACGCCGCTCTCGAATTTCAGGCGGCCGTAAACGCCCTTGCCCTCCACGATAAAGCTGATCTCTTTTATGCCGCCGAGCTCCGTTTCGTTTATGTTCGCGACATCGACCTTCCAGCGGCGCGACTCGGCGTACATCGTGTACATGCGGAAAAGCGAGTGCGCGAAAAGCGCCGCCTCCTCTCCGCCCGCGCCGCCCCTGATTTCGATGATGACACTCCTGTCGTCGTCCGGGTCCCGCGGGAGCAGAAGCGTTTTCAGCTCGGCTTCCAGGCGTTCCGCGCCGGCGCGCGCCGCGTCGTATTCCTCCCGCGCCAGCTCGCGCAGCTCGGGGTCGTCAGCAAGCGCCCGCGCGGATTCCATCTCGGCGCGGAAGCGGAGCAAACTGCGGTAGGCCTCCGCGACGGGCGCGAGCTCCTTTTGCTCGCGCGAGAGCCTGGCGTACCGCGCCGGGTCGGAATAGACGTCCGGCGTTTGCAGTTTTTCCGTTATGGCTTCGTATTTTTCCGCAATCGCGGCGAGTTTTTCATGCATAGGGCGCACCTCTGAATATTGTGGCGTTTCATTGTCAACAGGCGAAGGGGAGAGTACGCGCAGCCGACGCCGTGTCAAAACCTCACGCGAGGGTTGACGTACCTCCCCTTGTTTTGCGTGTCGTTCCCGTGCTGGACGGCCCGCGCGGGACATCGGTGCAGACAGGCGAAGCACATCGTGCAGAGTCCTTCCCACCGCGCCCTTCCATCGACTACGGTTACGCAACCCATCGGACAATTTTCGGCACACAGCCCGCAGCCCGCGCAACTCCCGTCCGCGAAGAGAGCGCCCGTTCCCTTCGACGCGCTGACCTCCGTGAGCGGCATATAGAGCATCTGCGGCGGCCGCTCGTCGATTTTGCCGGGTTTTTTCGCCTTGACGGCTTCGATTATGACGTCGAGCGCCTTGTCCGCCCCGTCGAGAATCGCGCCGAGCGCCGGTTCCGGCGGGACGTCCGACCACACGATATAATTGTCCGGCATCACGACAGTGTACGAGCCGTCAAAGCCTATGCCCTTGGCTTTCAGCATGGCGTACAGCGCCGCCGGCTCAAAGCCGTCGCTCCCGCCGCACGTGAACACGCCGTAAACGTACCGCCCCCCAGCGCCCGTTAGCCGGAGCCTCTCTATGAATATGCCCACGGCGCCGGGCAGCGTCCCGGCGAATGTCGGCGCGACGAAGCCGATGCGCTCATCACCCGCAGCGTCGTACTCGTATTTGCCGCCGCGCAGGGCTTCCCCGATATCTATGAGCGTGTCGCCCGTCGCCTCCGCGAGCCTTTGCGCCGCGTACAGCGAGTTGCCCGTGGCTGAAAAACAGAAAATCATGAAAATATCCCCCCCCTGCTGCTTATTAAAACCATTTTACTCCCCCGGCGCGGGAAAGTCAACACGCGCCGTCTTGCGCGCCGCCCGGTTATCCGGTATAATGACCGCATACGGACGATCTGGAAAGGTGCGATGAAGTTATGACTGAAGCGTATTCAAAACTGCGGCGCGCCGCGGATTACGCGCGGGAGCGGACGGCGTTTTCCCCGCGCGCGGCGCTTGTCCTCGGCTCCGGACTCGGGGCATTCGCGGACGACATGGAGGAGGTCGCCTCGATAGGTTACGGCGAGCTGCCCGGCTTCCCGGAAAGCACGGTCGAGGGGCATCGCGGGCGGTTCGTGTTCGGCTATGAGCGCGCCACGCCCGTAGTAGTCATGCAGGGGCGCGTCCACTATTACGAGGGGTATTCGGCGGAGGAGACCGTCATGCCTGTCCGCCTTGCGCGACTGCTCGGCGCGGAAACGCTGATTCTGACGAACTCCGCCGGCGCGATAAACGCGGATTACGCCCCGGGGGATTTTATGCTGATTTGCGATCATATCCTGCGCGGCGTGCCGTCGCCGCTCATCGGGCCAAATATCGGCGAGCTCGGCCCTCGCTTCCCCGATATGAGCGAGGTGTATTCCGGGGAACTGCGCAAGAAAGCGCGGGACGCCGCAGCGAGGCTCGGCATCGCCCTGCGCGAGGGCGTATACCTCCAGACCTCCGGACCGAATTTCGAAACCCCGGCGGAAATACGCGCCTACCGCGCGCTCGGCGCCGACGCCGTGGGGATGTCCACGGCTTGCGAGGCCATCGCGGCGCGCCACGCCGGAATGCGGGTCTGCGGCGTTTCCTGCGTGTCCAACCTCGCGGCGGGGATGTCCTCCGCGCCGCTGACGCACGAGGATGTCCAAACAGCGGCGGCGGAGGCCGCCCCGCGCTTCCGCGCGCTTATATCGGAGCTTTTGAGCGGGCTGCAGCGTACTGCGGGCGCGGCGGGGGCGTGACTCCCGCCGCGCCCACCCGCGCCCCGGCGTTAAAACGCGGTCAATTGTATTTCCCCCGGGCTTCCCTGTACCCCTCCGGGGCCTCCAGGGTGTCCGGCGGGAAGAATTCATCGACGGGGAAGTGGATCCTCGAAAACAGGGCGCACGCGTCGTCGTCCCCGGTACCGAGACATTCCTTGTCCGGTATGAAATAGTCGTAGCTCGGGATGAGAAGCTGCGTGTCGCGCTCCAGTCTGACGATGGAAAACTGCCCGAGCGTGACGTACACGCGGCGTCCCGCGCCGTCGAAAACGAGATCGCCGCCGAAGTTGCCGGAAATCTGCGCCGGGATCTCCGAGACCCCGAGCTCGCAGCCGCTGTCGGGGGCGTCCACGAGCTTCATCGCCAGGACGATGGGATCGACGGCCTCCACCACAGCCGCCGGAAGGCCGGAGTATTCGGGGGCGTCGGGACCCGCCCCTCCGGGCGCTGAGACCGACGAGAAGATTTTGGCGGAGCTTTCGCTGCCGAACAGGATCACGCGCTTGTCGAACACCGCGAGCCCCGCGATTTCCGCAGGCTTGCCTACAAGCGTGAACGCCTCCCCCTGAATCCTGTAAAAATATCGGATATCGACGGAGTAGTACCCCCTGTTGAACGTCACCTCATCCACGTCCACATCGGCGTACAGCAGCCGGGCGCTTCTCGCGCGGACCGATACGGCGCCCTCGACCGCGCGCTGGGAATCGCTTGTGAGATACAGCCGCAGATCCTCCACGCAGTCTTTATCGCGGCAGGAATCGAATATCTTTTTCGTATGTACGCTGACCGACTCCCCCGCGGGGGCACCGCTGGCCGGCGCGCCGCCGGGTAACACCTTGTCTGTCATTGCTTGCTCGCTCCTCCTTTAAGGATAAATTACGGTACATTCTATGCGCCGCGACGCCGGGGCGTGAGTGCGGGAGGATATCCGCTCGCTTTCAGACGGCGCAAGTGACAGACTGCGCGGACGGCGTTCACGCCGGGGCTCACTGCCCGCGGTGCCGCAGAACGGCGCGATTGAAGAAGTGAGCGGGGCGGCCGGGGTGGAACGCGCCCTTGACATTCGCCATGCTCCGCTGTAAAATTAAAGGCAGAAAGTCAGCGCACAAATTTATGTTTCAAAAGGTGGTTTTCCCGATGCCGGAAGCGGCGGATTTTGTTGCTCACAAAACGGATGATAACCGGGTACAGGCGCGGAAGGAGCACTTGGATGCTGTCTCGGCGCTGGCGGGCGAGTTCGCCGACGCGTTCGGAGCGGGCGGCTTTGCCCGGGTTATAGGCAAGAACCACGATGTCGGCAAATATTCCGGGAAATTTCAGCGCAGGGTTCGCGGGGAGAATATCAAAGTCGACCACTCCACCGCCGGCGGACAGCTTCTTTACAA
>JAITJC010000047.1 GCA_031279125.1 Oscillospiraceae bacterium | reverse complement strand
TAACCGAGGACGGTGTTCATAAGCTTTGCGACTTGGGAACCGGTAAGGAGCTCATCGGGCCTGAAAGAATCGTCACCGAAACCGGCGACGATGCCGGCTTGGAAAGCGTAGGCGACGTATTTGGACGCCCAATGAGAAGCGGGGACATCGGAAAAGGACGGAGTAGGCGTGAGCCGCTCGGCGGCGTAGGAACCGATAAGCATATAGGTGACGATAAAAAAGGGCGGACAGCCCAAGCTGCCCGCCCACGCGAAGCGTCCTCACGGCGCCGCCCGAATAGGGCGGCGATTAAATCCGGACTACGACGCTTTTACCGCGGCAAGTCCCTCGGCGATGATAACTCCGTCCGACGGCACGGTAATCGCCGCCGTGCCGTCCTCCCCCGTGACGCCGAGCTCGGTTCCGTCAGAGCCGATGAGCTTAGCGCCGGAGACGGCCGCCGACATATACTGGAACGTCGCGAAATCAAGCGTCTGCGACGTCGCCGTGACTGTGCCGTCCGCAACCGTGAGAATCACGGCGTTCGGTGCGCCCGACGTTGTGATGACTATATTGTCGCCGGCGGATACGGGAGCGGTTTCCGTGACCTCGGCCATCGCCGCGCCCTGCGAAATGAACGGTACGCCGTTCACGCCCCACGCCTTGCTGATAAGGAACATATTGTACGTTGGGTCAATGCCCGCTTCGTAGCCCGCAGCGCCGTCATTAAAATACAGCTCATGCGCCTTGACGATGGCGCCCACAAGCGTCATTTCGTCGGGAGTTACGGGGGCGGCGGCGAGTTCGACTACGCCGCCGTTGACGACGGTCACATATATCTCGCCGGGTTCGCCGGTCGCCGGCGTTTCGGGCTGCGCGGGTTCATCGGGTGTCTCGGGAACGTCCGGGGTCTCGGGCTCGTCGGGCGTCGCCGCCTCGGGCGGGGTCTCGGCGACGTCCGCGGACGGCGTTTCTGCGGGGTCCCCGCCGTCTGCGGGTTCGGTCTCCCCGCAGGCGGCGAGAGCGAACACCATCATGAGAGCCAGCAGGAACGCGAGTGTCTTTTTCATTTTTCAGAATCCTCCGTTTTTTAATTTTCGCCGTTCCTCGCGCGTCGGCGCTTTTGCCGCGTCTTATGTATTTCTCGCGTCCGGCATAAAGCGCGCCGTCTGATTCCCGGCAAGACCGGATTATACAGCACCCCGCCCCCGTTGTCTATACCAAAATTGAAACAAAATCGTAACATTTTATTAATTTTTTCTTAACTCTCCCGAAACTCCTCCGCCCGCCCCGACGCGAGACTGCGCGCGACGTCGATGAGACGCTGATTCCGGCTGCCGCGCCACGGGGCGTCGAGCGTCCTCTCCGAAAGAACGAATCTTCCGTCCGCGAGTACGTCGGTGAGTTCCAACAGTTTCCGCGCGTCGGGCGGCGCCTCCGCCGACATCAGTTCCTCGAACGTATAGCCGGTGTAAGTCCAGACGTTCAGCCCCGCGCGCCGCGCCGCGGCGGCTATCTCGGCGCATTCCTCCGCCTGCGCGAAAGGCTCCCCGCCGGAGAGAGTCAGCCCGTCCGTAAGAGGGTTCCCCAGCATCTCCGCTATGATGCCGCCGACGGGGCGCTCCTCCCCGCCGAGGGGGTCGTGCGTGCCGGGGTTGTGACAGCCCGCGCAGCGGTGCGGACAGCCCTGCGCGAATACCGTAAACCGCAGCCCCGGCCCGTCCGTTATCGAATCTTGTACGGTCCCGGCCGCGCGCATTATTTCATACCGTGCTTGACCCTGTCCGTTTCCTCCGCCCGCTTGGCGTTGTTCCACCTGTCGAGCGTGTTGCCGAGATAGCCCGTGACGCGGCGGACGCGCTTGAAGCCGATCTCCCCGTCGCCCTCCGAGCGCCCGCACTTGGGGCAGGTGTCGCCGATTATGCCCGTGTAGCCGCACACGGGGTCGCGGTCAACCGGGTGGTTTATCGAGCCGTAGCCGATGCCGGACTGCTGCATAAAGCGTATGACCTTCTCGAACGCGTCCAGATTTTGCAGCGGGTCGCCGTCCATTTCGATATAGCTTATATGTCCCGCGTTCGTCAGCGCGTGGTACGGCGCCTCTATGCGGATTTTGTCAAACGCGTTTATCTTGAAATACACCGGCACATGGAAGCCGTTCGTGTAGTAATCGCGGTCGGTGACGCCGGGAATGGAGCCGAATCTGTCGCGGTCAAGCTTCACGAAGCGCCCCGACAGCCCCTCCGCCGGCGTCGCTATAAGCGAAAAGTTGAGGCTCCGCTTTCTCATCTCGTCGTCACAGCGGCGGCGCATATGGGAGATTATCTCGATGCCGAGATTCTGCGACCTCGCGGACTGCCCGTGGTGCTCCCCCGTCAGTGCCGCAAGCGCCTCCGCGAGCCCTATGAAGCCTATGGAGAGCGTCCCGTGTTTCAGAACCTCGCGCACCTCGTCGTCCCATTTCAGCTTCTCGCTGTCGATCCACACGCCCTGCCCCATCAAAAACGGATAGTTGTACACGCGCTTGCGGCACTGGATCTCGAACCGCTCCAAAAGCTGGTCCGTTATGAGGGAGAGCTTGCTGTCCAAGTCGTCAAAGAAGCGCCCGAGGTCGCGCCCCGCCTTGATTGCGAGGCGCGGCAGATTCACCGACGTGAACGAGAGATTGCCCCGCCCGTTGCAGACCTCGCGCTCCGGGTCGTGCGCGTTGCCGATGACGCGCGTGCGGCAGCCCATATAGGCGATCTCCGTTTCCGGGCGCCCCTCCTTATAATACTGCGCGTTGAACGGCGCGTCGATGAACGAGAAGTTCGGGAACAGACGCTTCGCGGAGCATCGGCAGGCGAGCTTGAACAGATCGTAATTGGGTTCCCCGGGGTTCAGGTTCACGCCCGCCTTGACCCTGAAAACCTGAATCGGGAATATCGGCGTCTCCCCGCCGCCGAGCCCCGCCTCCGTCGTGAGCATCACGTTTTTGACGGCCATGCGCCCCTCCGGGGAGGTGTCCATGCCGTAATTTATCGAAGAGAACGGCGTCTGCGCCCCGGCGCGCGAATTCATCGTGTTCAGGTTGTGTATGAACGCCTCCATAGCCTGGTACGTCGCGCGGTCGGTCTCCTTCGCGGCGTGGTAGTGCGCCGCCTCCTGCGCTTTTTTGAGGTCGCCCCCCGCCCCAAAGCGCGCCTCAAGCGCTGTGAGCTCCTCCGCGAGATACGCCCCGTCCCCCTCAAGCGACGGGAAAAGCCCGGAGCGCTCCCGTATTCCGGAGATGATCGCGCGCACCTCGTCCTCCGGATCCTCCGCCCCGCGTGAGAGCATCAGAGCCTTCGACAGGTTCTGGCGGTAAAGCCGGATGAAAGTCTTGCGGACGCCCTCCGCCATGCCGTAATCGAAATTGACGATGCTCTGCCCGCCGTGCTGGTCGTTCTGGTTGGACTGGATGGCGATGCACGCCAGCGCCGTATAGGAGGCGATGTCGTTCGGCTCGCGCAGCATGCCGTGCCCCGTCGAAAAGCCGCCGTTGAACAGCTTGATAATATCTATCTGCGTGCACGTCGTCGTAAGCGTCAGGAAATCGAGGTCGTGGATGTGGATGTCGCCCTCGCGGTGCGCCTTGGAGTGGTCGGGGTTGAGGACGAACATATGATAGAACTGCTTCGCGCCCTCAGAGCCGAATTTCAGCATGACGCCCATCGCCGTGTCGCCGTCGATATTCGCGTTCTCGCGCTTGATGTCGCTGTCGCGCGCGTCCGCGAACGTTATCTCCTCATACGTCTGCATGAGGCGCGTATTCATCTGGCGGCGGCGGCTGCGGTTTTCGCGGTAGAGGATATACGCCTTAGCCGTCGTGACGTAGCCGTTGTCCATAAGCACGCGCTCGACGATGTCCTGTATGTGCTCCACCTCCGGCGCGGCATCCCCCTCAAGCTCAAGCGCCTCCAGGACCTGCCCGGCGAGCGTCTCGGCGAGAGCCTCGTTCCCCGTCCTGTACGTGGTGGCGTCGAACGCCTTCGCGATGGCCCCGGAGATTTTGCCGAGGTCGAATCCGACGACGCGCCCGTCCCTTTTTTTGATGCCGGTTACGGCCGCCGCGCGCCCCGTTGTTTTTTCAAGTGTATTGGTCATATTTCCCCTCCGCACAACATATTGTGTTTGAATTTATTTCAGCACCGCATATGATACAACCGGTAGTCGCTTTTGTCAACAGCTTTTTTTGAATCTTTCCTTTTTTTTGACGGCGCCCGCCCCGCGGCATCGGCCGCATGATAAGACCGCCGGGCGCGAGGTTGACACGTCGCCGCCCGTGCTGTATAATTCACGCGGGCGGGCGATTCCCGCGCGGAAAGCAAGCGGTAACCAAGGAGGAAAGGCAATGATAAAGGCACAGACCGCGTTCACGACGGAGCTTGACGACCCGAAGGCGGCCGCGGCGGATATTCTGTCGCAGATAGATCTCGGCGCGCTTCTGAAGAACAACGTCGGGATTATAACATTTTATCAGGACATGCACGAGACGGGCGTGCTGGACGCGGTGGCGGATGCGCTGCCGTTCGACACGGTGGGATGTACCGTGCTCGCGGGGGGTACGGAGCGCGGATTCGCGTTCGAACAGCTCTCCGTGGCGGTGCTGTCGAGCGATGATGTCAGCTTCTCCACCGCGGCTTCCGGGGAAATTACGCCGGACAACGCGGAGGAAATGACGAGGGCGTGCTACCGCGAGGCGCGGGACGCCCTCGGCGGGGAGCCGTCCCTGATTTTCGTGTTCGGGCCTATCACGAGCGAGATTTCCGGCAACAGATACACGCTCGCGCTCGATGAGGAAAGCGGGGGCGTCCCGGTATTCGGGATGCTTTCAAACACGGGCATCATCTATGAGGACGCGCGCGTGGCCCGTGACGGGAAGGCGCGGCGGCGCATGGTGACGCTCCTGCTCATCCGCGGCGACGTCAAAACGCGCTTTTACTCAAAAGCGATTTCCGACAGCAACATCACGCGGCGGGGTTCCTTCGTCACGGAGTCAGACGATTATCTGCTGAAAAAGATCAACGGCGTGACGGTGCGGGAATATCTTTTGGATATAGGCATCGCCACGGGTGACACGGGGGCGATAGCGTCCCTGCCCATACTCGTCGATTACAAGGACGGGACGAAGCCCACGGCGTATTCGATGTACGCGAACACGGACAAGGGAATGCTCGTCGGCGGGCTTGTGCCCGTCGGCGCGGAAATCGCCTTCGCGGATGTGGATTACGACAGCGTCATGGGCACGGCGGAAAACGCGCTCGGAATGATCTCGGAGGATCTCGACAAGGACGGCGCGTCCGTGCTTTTCATAACCCCCTGCTTCTCGCGCTGTCTCACGCTCGGCATCCGGTCCGAGGACGAGATGAAAATGACGGCTGAAACGCTCGGGCGCAGATTGCCCTATCTGTTCATGTACAGCGGCGGGGAGACATGCCCCGTGCCGGACTCGGATGGGCGGCTCGTCAACCGTTTTCACAATATGACATACACGGCGATGGCGATAAGCTGAGGCGGCGGTCGAGGCTTCCTTAGGAGGTTTTGGGCATGACGGAAGAAGAATACATAAAAAAAATTGAAGAGCTGGACAGCGAAATAACGTCTCTGCGGCGCCGGATGGCGCGGCTCCAGGCGCGCACCGACCGCGACAAGGCGGTGTCCACCGCGCTTGCCGCCGTATCCTCCATGCGCTCCGCGGAAAAGGCACGGCAGGAGCAGTATATGTCGCTCCTGCTCGACAACTGCCCGGACATCATCATCCTGCTCGACAAGGAAGGGCGGTTCGCGTACTGCTCCAAGGTATTCCTCGACCGCATGGGGCTTGAGCATTTCGGCCCCCTGAGCAGCAAAACGCTCCGCGAGGTGTTCGAGACGTATACGGACCGGCGGTTCGCGGACCAGATCGCGGGCGCGTATGAGCGCGCCATAGAGAGCGCTGAGTCCGTGGAATTCGAGTGTGTCGTGCCGGTCGGGGATGAAATGCGCGTGCTCTCCGCGCGGATTACGCCCATGCATTCGTTTTCCGGGGAGATAGTGTCGTCCGTCATAATGATGCACAACATAACGGACATACGGCGCGCGCAGGAAAAGGCGGAGGAAGCGCGCGCGGCGGCCGACGAGGCGTCCCGCGCCAAAAGTACGTTCCTTTCCAATATGAGCCACGAGATGCGCACGCCGATGAACGCGATAATCGGAATGACGGCGATAGGGCGCGGCTCAAACGACATAGACCGCAAGGATTACTGCTTCGGGAAAATCGAGGATGCGTCCACGCATCTGCTCGGCGTCATCAACGACATACTCGACATTTCAAAAATCGAGGCGGGGAAATTCGAGCTGTCCTCCGCGGAATTCGTGTTCGAGAAAATGCTGGCGAAGGTCGTGAACGTCGTAAACTTCCGCGTGGAGGAAAAACACCAGGAATTCACCGTGCGCATAGACGGGAACATACCGTATATGCTCATCGGGGACGACCAGCGCCTGGCGCAGATCGTGACGAACCTGCTCTCCAACGCCGTGAAATTCACCCCGGAAAACGGGCTCATCAGGCTGAAGGCGGAGCTCGTCTCGAAAACGGGAGAGGAGTGCATCATACGCGTATCCGTGTCGGACACGGGCATAGGGATAAGCGAAGAGCAGAAAGCGCGGCTGTTCACGTCGTTCGAGCAGGCGGACTCCGGCATTTCGCGCAAATTCGGCGGGACGGGGCTGGGGCTTGCCATCTCGAAGAATATCGTGGAGATGATGGGCGGCCGCATACGCGCGGACTCGGCGCCCGGAGAGGGCTCGACGTTCACGTTCACCGCGCGGCTCGGCATAGCGGAAGGCGCCGGAACGCGGAAAAGCCTGCTCGCCCCGGGCGTCTCCCTCGGGAATCTGCGCGTGCTCGTCGTGGACGACTCGGCGGACGTGCTCGACTATTTCCTCGACATAGCCAAGCGCATCGGCTTCAAGTGCGACGCCGCGATCGGCGGCAAGGAAGCGCTGTCGCTGATGGATATGCGCCAGGGCTACGATATTTATTTCGTGGACTGGAAAATGCCCGAGATGGACGGCATAGAATTATCGCGCAGGATAATGGAGCGCGGCGCGGAACATTCCGTTGTCGTCATGTTCTCCGGCGTGGAGTGGAGCGAGATAGAGGAGCAGGCAAAGCAGGCGGGCGTCCGCAACTTCCTCTCCAAGCCCCTGTTTCCGTCCGCGATAGCGGATATAATAAACGACTGCCTCGGTCTGCGCGGGCGCGATGTCTCCGCGGCGGGCGCGGAACCCGGCGCCGGGGGCGCGTTCAAGGGCAGGCGCGTCCTGTTCGCGGAGGACGTGGAGATAAACCGCGAGATTCTGACAGCCTTGCTCGAACCGACGGAGTTGACGCTCGACTGCGCGGAGAACGGCTTGGAAGCGGTGGAGAAATTCGAGAGCGAGCCGGACGCCTACGACATGATTTTCATGGATATGCAAATGCCGGAGATGGACGGCTGCGAGGCGACGCGCAGGATACGGGCGCTCGGGCATCCGAGGGCAAAGGAAATCCCCATAGTCGCGATGACCGCCAACGTGTTCCGGGAGGACGTGGAGAAATGCCTCGAAGCGGGGATGAACGACCACGTCGGCAAGCCGATAAACATCGACGAGGTGCTGGAAAAGCTGAGGCTTTATATGCCGAGGTAGGGCGGCAAGGCTGAAAAAAGGAATGGTATATAAATGGAGACTGTCGGGCGGTTCGCCAAAGCGGTAAACGGTGTGCTTTGGGGGCCGCCGATGCTTATCCTGCTCATAGGCGTACATATCCTGCTGACGATCCGTACGCGCGGCGTGCAGCGGCATTTACTCCGGGCGATAAGGCTTTCCGTCTCAAAAGATTCCTCGGCGGAGGGCGACGTTTCCCCGTTCGGCGCGCTGGCGGCGTCCCTCGCGTCCACCATCGGAACGGGGAATATCGTCGGCGTGGCGTCCGCCGTCGCGCTCGGCGGGCCGGGCGCCGCGCTGTGGTGCTGGCTGGCGGGACTGCTCGGGATGGCGACGAAATACGGCGAGGCGTTCCTTGCCGTCAAATACCGCGTCAAAACCCCCGGCGGCACGATGCTCGGCGGACCGATGTATGCCCTGCGGAGCGGGGTGGGCTCGCGTCCGCTCGCCGCCGCTTTCGCCGTTTTCGCGGCGCTCGCGTCGTTCGGGATAGGTTCTTCCGCGCAGGCGGGCGCGCTCTCCGGCGTACTCAACGCGCAGTTCGGCGCGAAACCCTTCTGGACGGCGCTGGCGGCGGCGGCGCTCGCCGCGCTCGTCATACTCGGCGGGATGAGGTCGATATCGAAGGTCTGCGCCCTGCTCGTGCCGTTCATGGCGGCGTTTTATACTATAGGGTGCGCCCTGGTGCTCGCGCGCAACGCGCCGTTCCTCGGCGAAAGCGTATCCCTGATAGTCCGGGGCGCCTTCGCGCCGCGCGCGGCGGCGGGAGGCTTCGCGGGCGCGTCCGTAATGGCGGCGGCGCGGTACGGCGTGGCGCGCGGGCTGTTTTCAAACGAGGCCGGGCTCGGCTCCGCGCCGATAGCGGCGGCGGCGGCGAGGACTGACAGCCCCGAAAGGCAAGCCCTCATATCTATGACGGGCACATTCTGGGATACGGTTGTCCTGTGCGCCCTGACGGGGCTGACGATAGTCTCCTCCGCCGTCCGCGGCCCGGAGGCGTTCCGGGGCCTCTCCGGGGGAGAGCTCGCGCGGGCGGCGTTTGAAACCATCCCCGCAATAGGGCCGTTCTTTCTGTCGGTGGGGCTCGCGCTGTTCGCGTTTTCCACGATACTCGGCTGGTCGTACTACGGGGAGCGCTGCGTGGAATACCTGTTCGGGAAAGGCGCGATACCGCCGTACAAGGCGCTGTATACGGCGTCGGCGTTCCTCGGCGGCGTGCTGCCGCTCGGCGCTGTGCTGGACATATCGGACACGCTGAACGGGCTTATGGCGATCCCGAACTTGGTTTCCCTCGTGCTGCTGTCGGGTGTCGTCGCGCGCGGGGCGCGCGGGGATTGACTGCGCGCGGCGCGTGTGCTACAATAACTGCCGTCGCCGGGGGTTCGGCGAGGATTGGGGAGATTACGGCAATGTTCGCAAAACGTCATAATAATAAGAATAAGCGGCTGTACGCTCCGGCGGCGTTCGCGGCTGTTTTCGCGCTTGCGCTCATTCTGTCCGCGGGGGACGCGCGCCCTGCGGACGCGGCGGACGCGCGGGCGCCGGAGGCGGCGCTTGTGTCGCTCGGGTACAGGCACGGCGCGGCGATAGCGTCGGGCGGGGAGCTTTTCACGTGGGGCGGCAGCGATTACGGGCAGCTCGGCGACGGCAAAAGGGAGGATTTCCTGAATCCGGAGGAGACGCTCTACGGCGCGGTGTCGGCAGCGTCCGGCGGCGGGCATACGCTCGCCCTGCGCGCGGACGGGACGCTATGGGCGTGGGGCGGCAACGATCGCGGACAGGTCGGCGACGGCTCGCGCGAAGCGTGGCTCGATCCCGTTTTCATTATGGATTCCGTGGCGTCCGTTTCGGCGGGGGAGGATTTTTCCCTCGCCGTCAAAACCGACGGCACGCTTTGGGCGTGGGGCGGCAACAGCTATGGGCAGATAGGCGACGGCTCGCGAGAGGACAGGCTTTCCCCGGTGAAGATTGCGGACGGCGTGGCGTCCGCCTCCGGCGGCGGGCGGCACGGGCTCGCCGTCAAGACGGACGGGACGCTCTGGGCGTGGGGCTGTAACGACGGCGGGCAGGTCGGGGACGGTACGCGCGTGACGCGCCTGAACCCCGTTCGGGTAATGGTCGGCGCGGTTTCGGCGTCGGCGGGCGGGGAGAGCTCGCTTGCGATAAAAACTGACGGTACGCTGTGGAGCTGGGGCGAAAACGCTTCCGGGCAGATAGGCGACGGCACTCGCGTGACGCGCCTGAACCCCGTAAAAATTATGGATTCCGTCGCGGCGGCGGCGAACGGCGGGTCGGCCGTGACGGGCTACGCTTCGGTGGCGGATTCGGAGCCGTCGCCGTCAGCCGTGTACATACCGTATACGACGACGGAGGGGCACGGGCTCGCCCTCAAAACTGACGGTACCCTGTGGAGCTGGGGATACAACGGCTACGGCCAGCTCGGCGACGGCTCGCGAGTGGCGCGGCTCAGCCCCGCGCGCGTGCTCTCCGACGTGAAAGAGATCTCCGCCGGGAGCGGGACGAGCGCCGCCGTAAAGACGGATGGGACGCTTTGGGTCTGGGGGCACAACAACTACGGGCAGGTAGGCGACGGCTCGCGCGAGGACAGGCTCTCCCCCGTGAAGGTGCTGGAGGATATCGGCGGGGTGCTCGCCGCGGCGACGGAGGCGGAGGTCTCGCGGCAGAGATTTTTTGTGGACGGCATTGAAACGCGCATCGGGGCGTATAATATCGGCGGGGCGAATTACTTGAAAGCGCGCGATGTCGCGGCGGCGCTCCGGGGTACAGCCAAGCGCTTTTCCGTGTCGTTCAACCCGGGGACTATGACGGTGGAGGCGGATTCGGGCAGGGAGTATGTCCCGATAGGCGGGGAGCTGTCCGGCGTCGGGGCGGCGGGGAGCGTCTCCCCCTCGACGCACGGCGTGACGCTCGACGGGGCGCGCTTATATCTGCGCGGGTACAACATCGACGGCGCGAACTACTATATGCTTCGCGATTTCCTGAAAGCGCTCGACGTGTCCGTCGCGCACGACAGCGCGTCGGACAGCGTGACAATAGATACTTCGAAGGGATACGCGGATTGAAGAAGCCGCGCGCCGGCGGGCGGGATAAGATATCAGGCTATGGGGACTTATAAAATCGGGATCGATATCGGCAGCACGACGGTGAAAACCGTTGTGCTGTCGGATACGGGCGAATTGCTGTTCCGCGCTTACGAGCGACACGGTTCGCGGGCGAGGCAGAAGGCGGCGGAGCAGCTTCGCGGGGCAAAGGGCGCGCTCGGCGACCGCGGCGCCGCCGTCGCGGTGACGGGCTCGGCGGGCCTCGGGGTGGCGCGGGCCGCCGGACTGCCGTTTTCGCAGGAGGTGTACGCCACGGCGGCGGCAGTGCGGCGGTATGTCCCGGACGCGGACGCGGCCATTGAGCTCGGCGGGGAGGACGCGAAAATCATATTCTTCGGCGGCGCGCTCGAAGAACGCATGAACGGCGCCTGCGCGGGCGGCACGGGCGCGTTTATCGACCAGATGGCGACGCTGCTCGGCGTCTCGGCGCCGGAGCTCGACGCGCTCGCGCTTCGGCATGAGCGCGTATACCCCATAGCCTCCCGCTGCGGTGTGTTCGCGAAGAGCGACATCCAGCCGATACTCAATCAGGGCGGGAGAAAAGAGGACGTCGCGGCATCGATTTTCCAAGCCGTCGTCGATCAGACCGTCGCGGGACTGACGCAGGGGCGGGAGCTGAAAGGGAAAATCGTGTTCCTCGGCGGACCGCTGACGTTCCTGCGCGGACTGCGTGAGCGCTTCGCGGAGACGCTGGAACTCGGCGCGGAGGACGCGGTGTTCCCGGAAAACGCCGACTGCTTCGCGGCGCTCGGCGCCGCGCTGCTGGCGGACGGGGAGGAGTATGCGTACGGGGCGCTCGCGGGCGCGCTCGAAAACGCCGCCGGCGCGGGGGGAGCGGCGGACGTTATGCCTCCGCTTTTCCGGGATGAGGCGGAATACGCGGAGTTCAGCGCGCGACACGCCCTCGCCGCGCCGGAGAGCGCGGACGCGGGGAACACCGGCCGCGCGGACGCCTATCTGGGCATAGACGCGGGCAGCACGACGACGAAGCTCGTCCTCATAACGGAAAGCGGAGGCCTGCTGCACAGCTATTACGGGTCGAATCTCGGCGACCCGGCGGAGATCGTGCGCCGGGAGCTTTTGAATATTTACGAAAAGTTCGGGGGGCGCGTCGCAATACGCGGCTCCGCCGTCACGGGCTACGGGGAAGAGCTCATAAAAAACGCGTTCAACGTCGATATCGGGCTCGTCGAGACGATGGCGCACCTCACGGCGGCGCGGCATTTCGAGCCGGACGTGGATTTTATAATAGACATCGGCGGGCAGGACGTGAAGTGCTTCAAAATCCGTTCCGGCGCGGTGGACGGGATCATGCTCAACGAGGCGTGCTCGTCCGGGTGCGGGAGCTTCGTGGAGACGTTCGCGAAGGCGCTGGGATACGGCGCGGCGGATTTCGCGCGGCTCGGGCTGTTCGCGGAGAAACCCGTGAACCTCGGCTCGCGGTGTACGGTGTTTATGAACTCGTCCGTCAAGCAGGCGCAGAAGGACGGCGCGTCCGTCGAGGATATTTCGGCGGGGCTGTCCATATCCGTCGTGAAAAACGCCGTGTACAAGGTCATACGCGCGTCCTCGGCGGACGAGCTGGGGCGGAAAATCGTCGCGCAGGGCGGGACATTCCTCAACGACGCCGTCCTGCGCGCGTTTGAGACGGAGATAGGCCGCCGCGTGACGCGCCCGACTATAGCGGGGCTGATGGGCGCTTACGGCGCGGCTCTCACGGCGGCCCGCGCCGGGATCGAAGCCCCCTCCCTGCTGTCCGAAAAAGAGCTCGCGGCGTTCACGCGGGAGACGCGCCCCGCCGTCTGCCCCGGCTGTCAGAACCGGTGCCGCATGACGGTGAGCACTTTCGCCGGGGGGAGGCGCTTCATATCGGGCAACAGATGCTCGCGCCCGCTGGGCGTAAACCCGGAGACGGAGCCGAATATGATGCGCTGGAAGTACGAAAAGCTCCGCGCGATGTACGGGCGCGGGGCGGGCGGCGGCTCGCGCGGGAAAATCGGCATACCGTTCGGGCTGAATATGTACGAGAACCTGCCGTTCTGGTTCGAGCTTCTCACGCGGCTGGATTTCGAGGTCGAGCTCTCGCCGGAATCCTCGCGCGGGCTGTACATAAAAGGCCAGCGGACGATCCCGTCCGACACGGTCTGCTACCCCGCGAAGCTCCTGCACGGGCACGTGGAGGCCCTGCTCGACGCGGGCGTTGGCACTGTGTTTTATCCGTGCCTGCCGTACAACTTCGACGAGGGCATCTCCGACAACCACTACAACTGCCCCGTGGTGGCGTACTACCCGGAACTGCTCGCCGCGAACATGCCGAGGCTCCGGTCGGCGCGGTATCTTTACCCGTATTTCGGGCCGCACAGGAAGAGGGGCTTCGCCGCCCGGGCGGCGGAGTATTTCGAGCGTTCCTTCGGCGTCCCGCCGAAGGAGACGCGCGCCGCCGTCCGCGCGGCGTACGCCGCCTACGGGGCGTTCCGCGAGGCTGTGCGCGCCGAGGGGCGGCGGTGCGTGGAATACGCGGAGAGGAACGGCAAGTCCGTAATCGTCGCGGCGGGGCGGCCCTACCACTGCGACCCGGAGATAAACCACGGCATAGACAGCCTGATAACCTCCTTCGGGCTCGTCCTCATAACGGAGGACGCCGTGTCCGGCGAACTGGGGCGCGAGCCGAGGGGCGTGCTGAACCAGTGGACGTACCAGGCGAGAATGTACAACGCCGCGCGCTGGACGGCGGAACGCGCCGGCGCGGAACTCGTCCAGCTCGTCTCTTTCGGGTGCGGCACGGACGCGATAACGGGCGACGAGATGCGCGATATTCTCGAAGGGCGCGGGCGGCTGTACACGCAGATAAAAATCGACGACATCAGCAACCTCGGCGCCGCGAGGATCAGGCTTCGGAGTCTCATCGCGGCGATGGAGGAAAGAAAACGCGGCTCCGCGGAAAGGAGTGATCATAAGTATGACGCGGCGCGACACCCCGGCGGGCGCCGTCCCGCTTGAGTACGGCAAGAACGGCAGACTGCTGTTCACAAAGGCGATGAAGCGCGAGTACACGCTGCTCATCCCGCAGATGCTCCCCGTGACGTTCGCGCTCATACGGCGCGTGCTGGAGCTTTACGGCTACAAGGCCGAAATGCTGACGACGTCGCACCGCGGCATAACGGACACGGGACTGAAATACGTGCACAACGACACGTGCTACCCCGCCCTGCTCGTGATCGGGCAGCTGCTTGACGCCCTGCAGTCGGGGAAATACGACGCGGGCAGGACGGCGCTCCTCATCTCGCAGACGGGGGGCGGGTGCCGCGCGTCGAACTACATACACCTGCTGAGGAAAGCCCTGCGGAAGGCGGGGCTGGCGCATGTCCCCGTCATATCCCTCAACCTTTCCGGGCTGGAGAAGAACCCCGGCTTCAAGCTCTCTCTGCCGATACTGCGCCGCTTCGCCGCCGCGATGATATACGGCGACTTCATAACGTGGCTCGCCGGGCGGACGAAACCCTATGAGGTGCGGCGAGGCGCGACGGCGGAGCTCACGGAGCGCCTGACGGAAGAGATCGCCGCCATGTTCGGCGCCGGGCGCGCCATATCGCGGCGCGGGATGCGCGGGATGCTCGGGCGCATCGCCGGGGAGTTCGCGGCGGTTGGGCTGGAGGGCGAGCCGAAGCCGCGCGTCGGCGTTGTCGGAGAGATTTACGTCAAATTCGCGCCGCTGGGGAACAACAACCTGGAGGATTTTCTGCTGTCCGAGGGGTGCGAGGTCGTCGTGCCGGGACTCACGGACTTTATGATATTCAAAATCGACAACCGCTCCGCCGACGCGGAGATATACCGAGGCTCGCGCCTTAAAAAGCTGGCGTGCGACATTTTCAAAAAATATATAGAGAGCCTGCAGGATATGATGATCGCCGTAATAGAAGAGCGCACGCCGTTCCGCCCGCCGGGGCGCTTCGGCGACCTGGAGCGGCTGATAAAGGGCTATCTCGGGCGCGGCAACAAGATGGGGGAGGGCTGGCTGCTGACGGCGGAAATGCTGGAACTCATCCACACGGGCGCGGACAACATCGTGTGCGCCCAGCCGTTCGGGTGCCTGCCGAACCACGTCGCCGGCAAGGGCATGATCCGCCGGCTGAAAGACGACTTCCCCGAATCCAACATCGTGGCCATCGACTACGACCCCGGCGCGTCGCGCATAAACCAAGAGAACCGCGTGAAGCTGATGATCTCGGCGGCGAAAGAGAAGCACCGCGCCCGGGGCGGGAACCGATAGCGCGGGGGCGGTTCCGCGGGCAAAAGAAAGAAGGAGCGAACATACGATGTCCGATATACGCGATATTTCCCTCGCCGGTGCGGGCGAGCAAAAAATCCGGTGGGCGAGCCGCAATATGCCGCTGCTCGCGTCCATCCGCGCCGAATTTGAAAAATCGAAGCCGTTTCGCGGCGTGAAAATCGCGCTGTCGATCCATATGGAAGCCAAAACGGCCTGCCTGTGCCGCGCGCTGGAACTCGGCGGGGCGGAAATGCACGTCACGGGATGCAACCCGCTCTCAACGCAGGACGACGTCGCGGCGGCGCTCGCCGGCGGCGGGATGGACGTCCACGCGCGGCGCGGCGCCTCGCCGGAGGAATACTCCCGCCATCTGACCGCCGTGCTGGAGGCGAAGCCGCAAATCGTGATAGACGACGGCGGCGACCTCGTGAACCTATTGCACACGCGGCTGACGCGCCTTCTGCCGCACGTGCTGGGCGGCTGTGAGGAGACGACGACGGGCGTGTCCCGTCTGCGCGCCATGGAGCGCCGCGGCGCGCTCCGCTTCCCGGTGATCGCCGTGAACAACGCGAGATGCAAGTATCTGTTTGACAACCGCTATGGCACGGGGCAGTCCGTCTGGGACGGCATCAACCGCACGACGAACCTCATCGTCGCGGGGAAAAACGTCGTCGTCGCGGGCTACGGCTGGTGCGGCAAGGGGATAGCGATGCGAGCCAAGGGTTTCGGCGCGCGCGTTGTCGTCACGGAAATCGATCCCGTCCGCGCCCTTGAGGCGATGATGGACGGGTTTTCCGTCATGCCGATGGAGCGCGCGGCGGCGCTGGGGGATATATTCGTCACGGCCACGGGCTGCCGGGACGTCATAGACGGGCGGCACTTCGGATCGCTGAAGGACGGCGCGCTTTTGTGCAACGCCGGGCATTTCAACGTGGAGATCGCGATGGAAGAGCTTGAAGCCGCCGCCGCCTCGAAATATGAAGCCCGCCGCAATATAGCGGGCTATGTCCTGAAAAACGGGAGGCACGTGTTCGCGATCGCGGAGGGGCGGCTCGTGAACCTCGCCTCCGGGGACGGGCATCCGGCGGAGATTATGGATATGAGCTTCGCCATCCAGGCGCTCTCCGCGAGGTTCCTGCTCGAAAACAGGGTGTCGCTCGCCGTCGGGGTAGTGGATGTGCCGGAGGGGATAGACCTCGAAGTCGCGCGGAGGAAGCTCGCCGCGCAGGGCGCGTCGATAGACGCCCTCACGCCGGGGCAGGAAGCGTACCTTGAAGGCCGGGAGCCTGCCCCGTGAAAAAAATCACGATTGTTTTCGGCACGCGGCCGGAGGCCGTAAAGATGTGCCCGCTCGCGATAGAGCTGAAAAGCCGTTCCCGCGCGCTCGGCTACTCCGCTGCGGGCGTCTCGATGAGCTCGCCGCCGGGCGTAAACTCACAGCCGCGGGACAACCCGCTCCATTTTTCGAGGAGGGCGCGCGCGTCCTCCTCCCCGGCGGCGTAAGTCAGCGTCCCGTTCATTTTGCATGGCACGACCCGCAGGGAAACCTCGCCGCCGTCGAGCGTGATGAAAAGCGCCGCCGTCTCCGGGTTGCGCGAATTGAATATGAAGTTGCCGAGGCTGTAGGCTATCGGCTTGCCGTTGTAGTACTCGAAGCTCTGTATGACGTGCGGGTGGGCGCCGATCACGATGTCAGCGCCGAGGTCGATGAGCGCCCGCGCCGTGCGCTTTTGGACGTCGTTCGGGAGCGTATCCCGCTCTATGCCCCAGTGCATGTATACGATTATATAGTCGCATGTTTCGCGCGCGGAGAGTATCCCGTCCGCGAGCGCGCCGAGATTGCCGGGGTCCTTCGTCACAAGCTGACCGGCCGTATCCGCCCCCGCCGCCCACGAAGCGGCCGGAAGTATCTGATTCGACGCGAAAAACGCGATTTTCAGCCGCCCGGCCTCCGCGATGTACGGGGCGGCGGCCTCCGCGAGGCTGCCGCCCGCGCCGAACGGCGCCATGCCGTATCGGCGCGTATGCTCAAGCGTGTCGCGGAATGCGTCCCTGCCGTAGTCGAGCGTGTGATTGTTCGCGAGGGAGACGGCGTCTATGCCCAGATAATCGCGCAGGAACGCGAGATTTTCCGGCGGGGAGCGGAATGTGTACGTCTTGTCCGCGGGACTGCCGCGCTCCGAAACGGATGTCTCCAGATTCACAACGGCGATATCCGCCTCGCGGAACAGCGTCGCCGTCTCCTCGTCAAGCACGGATCCGTATTCGCCCGCCTCTATGCGCGGACCTATCCTCTCCCCCGTCAGCACATCCCCCGCGACGGCTATCACGACGGGCGGCGGGGGCGGCGCGGGAAGGATTTCCGGTTTCGGGCGGCGGATCGGCTCGGCGGGGGCGGGCGAAGCCTCCCCCGTCAGGGCGGCGGGCGGCGGGTCGTCCCGCAACGGGGCGGATCGCGGCGCGGAAACGCTCACGAAGACGGCGGCGACCGCCGCCGCCGCGGTCGCCGCCGCGACTACAAGGCGCCGCTTCATCGGCCGCGCCCTACGCCGTCAGCTCCGATACGACCTCGCAGAAACGCGCCGCGTCGTCAAGCTGCAAGCCCGCCGTCAGAACCGATTGCCCGTAAAGCAGTTCCGCGTATTTCGCCGCGCGTTCGCGATCCGTCCCGTACGCCTCTTTCAGGGTGCCGAAGAGCCGGTGCGCCGCGTTGAGCTCCAAAACGCGCTCGGCGCGGACAGGTTCCGGGGACTCCGCCCTTATAGAGCTGAAATACCGCTCCATTTCAAGCGTGACGCCGCCCTTCGCCGTTAGGCACGCGGGCGCGGACACGAGCTTTCCGGAAAGCCGCGCCTCGCTGATTTTCCCGCCGAGCGATTCCTTCACGAAATCCAGAAGTTCGCGGTGCGCCGCCTCCGTCCGCTCGAGCTCGCGCTTCTCCTCGTCGCCGGAAAGGCCGAGGTCGCCGCCGGTCACGCTCCGCAACTCCTTGCCATCGAAAGCCCCGAGCGCGCGCGCCGCGAAATCGTCTATGTCGTCCGTCATATAGAGAATGTCGTATCCGCGCTCGCGCAACGGTTCCGCCTGCGGCAGCTTGTCGAGGGCCGCGATCCCGGAGCCGCAGGCGTAATAGATATATTTCTGCCCCTCCGGCATATTTTTCGCGTACTCCGCGAGCGTGACGGGCCTTTCCGCCTTTCGCGAATAGAACAGGAGCAGATCCTTCAAGTTCTCCGCGTGAGCGCCGAAATCGGAGAGCAGACCGTATTTGAGCTGTAAACCGAACGCCTCATAGAACCCGGCGTACTTCTCCGGCTCGTGTTCCAGAAGGCGCGCGAGCTCCGCGCGCACCTTTTTTTCGAGGTTTGACGCGATGGTTTTGAGCTGTCTGTCGTGCTGAAGCGTCTCGCGCGATATATTCAAGGACAAATCGGCGGAATCGACGACGCCGCGCACAAAGCGGAAATACTCCGGCAGGAGCGAGTCGCACCGCTCCATTATCAAAACGCCGGACGTGTACAGGCGCAGACCCGGCTCGTACTCGCGCGTGAAATAGCCGTAGGGTGCCTTCGACGGTATGAACAGCATCGCCTTGTAGCTCACCGCCGCGCCCTCGGCGGAGACGCGGACGACGGACACGGGGTCGCGCTCCGCGCCGAACTGCTCCCGGAAGAACTTGAAGCAGTCCTCGTCCGGGACCTCGCTTTTCGGGCGCTGCCAGATGGGCACGCGGGAATTTACCGCTTCGCGCTCGGCGCGGCTCTCCCATGTCGCGGAGGACTTCCCGTCCTTGCCCGGCGGCACCTCGACGCGGTGTGACTTCGTCACCTCCATGATTATCGGCCAGCGTATATAGTCGGAATATTTTTTTATGAGCGAGTACAGAGTGTGCTCGTCAAGGAACTCCGAATAATTTTCCCCGCCGTCCTCGCCGTCCGCGTCGTCCTTCAGCTCCATTATGACGTCCGTGCCGTACCCCGCGCGCTCCGCCGGGGAAACCGTGTAGCCGTCGGAGCCGGAGGACTCCCAGACGTTCGCCGAGTCGGAGCCGTAGGCCCGCGAGACGACGGTCACCTTTTTCGCGACCATGAACGCCGAGTAAAAACCGACGCCGAACTGCCCTATTATATCTATATCGGCGTCCGCGCCGCCCTGTTCCAGCTCGCCCTTGAATTTCAGCGAGCCGCTGCGCGCGATGACGCCGAGATTGCCCTCCAACTCCTCCGCTGTCATTCCCACGCCGTTGTCCGACACGGTGAGCGTGCGTTTTTCCTCATCGCGCTCGATTTCGATCCTGAAATCGTCCCGCGTCAGCCCGATCTTGTCGTCCGTCAGGGAGATGTAGCACAGCTTGTCTATCGCGTCGGACGCGTTTGAAATGAGCTCGCGCAGGAAAATTTCGCGGTGGGTATAGATGGAGCCGATCATTAAGTCGAGTATGCGCTTGGATTCGGATTTGAACTGCCGTTTTGCCATTGTATGTGGTAGCCCCCTTCATCGGTGTCAGGATTACGGCATCCGGGACGCCGGCGGGGCGGCCCGGAGCTTTTTAATATCATACTCCCGAACAGACCGCCCCGTCAACGGGAATTTCGCCGTTTTAAAATTCGTCTGCCGCCATATCGCCGTGCGGTCCGTGTTTGACGGGCGTTGCTGTGTTTCGTAGCTGGGTAGTAACACATTATCACTGAACGATAACACAGTCCGTTTTTTTGTGTTGACATCCGCCGCGGGGTGCGCTATACTATTGGGCGTTGAGGCGAATTGCCGAACCCGACGGCGCGCCGGACGGCGCGCACTTTGGAGGGGGGGATAAAATAATGTCGGAAGTTCATATCAAGGATAACGAGTCCTTGGACAGCGCCCTTAAAAGATTCAAGCGCAACTGCATGAAAGCGGGCGTGCTCTCTGATCTCAGGAAGCGGGAGTACTACCAAAGCCCCAGCGTTAAGCGGCGCAAGAAGTCCGAGGCGGCGCGCAAGACCAAAAGCAAACGATATTGATAAACCGCCATCGGAGCCGCGCAAGCGGCTCCGATGGCGGTTTTCGCGGATATTCCCTATGAGCTGAACGACAAGGCGGCGCGGACAGCGCGGCGGACGCCCGCCGTGGCACCCGTGATCAACAGCGCCGCAAACGCGGTGAACAGCGTGAACAGCAGCACGTCCTTCCACGTCATGGAGACCCCCCGGTAGTTCCCCGCGTCCCGCAGGAAAAACAGCCACGCCGACATCTCCGGCGAGGCGTACGCGCCAAGAAGCTTCTCTTTCAGCAACGCGACACCCTGTATATACGCCTGAGCCAGATGCACGTGCGCGAGGTACATCGCGAGTGAAACGCGCCCGAAGCCGCGCCAGAACGGTTTGTTCATAAAGCGCGAGAAGTACGTGACGTTGAGGAACGAGAACAGGATGAGC
This sequence comes from Oscillospiraceae bacterium, assembly GCA_031279125.1. Lineage (GTDB taxonomy): Bacteria > Bacillota > Clostridia > Oscillospirales > Oscillospiraceae > JAIRRO01. The sequence continues at coordinate 4,342 of JAITJC010000047.1, read as the reverse complement.
ATTATGATGTACGGTATCCTGCGGAAGTTGTCGAGCGAAACGGGCTGATAAAACGTCAGCGCGAGAAGGCGGTAAATCGCGTAAATTTCGAGAAGCGACAGCGCTATGACCCAAAATCTGCTGAATTTTCGGTCCCGCAGCCGCTCGTACAGCGTGTACGCCGCAACGCCGAAGCTCATTTCCGCAACGGCGTGCACCGCGCCGGCGTTGAGAAAGCCCATTTTGACGCCGTGGTCTAACATCATGTTCGAGTTGAGCGTAAAGAATATGTAAAACAGCACGCCGACGGCGGGTGCCGCGAATACCGTGAATTCATAATGACGGTATATGGCGTACGTATAAACATAGCCGACGAGCAGCAGCGGCGTCAGAAACCACAGCGGCACGATCGGCGCCATATAATTATTCATCCCGAACGGCGTGCCGACGAGCATCAAAAGCTCCCATTCGATATTCGCAACGCTTCCGGCTATGCCCGGCTCCGGCAGTCCTTGAACCCCGGCGGCGGACTTAACCCCGAGCAGAGGGTAAACCACAAGCCCGAGCAGGAGCACGGCGGCAAGCGGCGGATAAATCGCTTTCAGCTTCTTTTTGACGTAATCGACGGCAAGTTCCCGCGCCCGCTTCGGGGAAACAGGCGCGCCCGGCGTCAAAGCGCGCTTTCCGGCGGACATCGCAATCGTGAAGCCCGCGAGGATAAAAAAGAACTCCACCGCACCGGAGCCGGAGGGCATAAGCTTATTCCGGACGGACAAATAAATTTCCAGATGATAAAGGCACACCATGACCGTGAAAAAGAACCGCCAGAATTCCACGCTCGAAATGCGCTCGCGGCTCGCGGCCTGCGGTGCCGGCAGCACTGCATCCGGCATTCGTGAACACCTCCCGGTTATCTCAAATAATAATCCCTGCCGTACGCATACGCTTCCTCATTGCTTGACGCACAAGAGGCTTTGCCGTAAAATATATATCAGAAAAGTGTCCTGCGGCAAGCCGCGATAACGGGCTCTCTCACATGCTTCAGCATACAGTCAAAACAGTTTCTGCGCCGCGTCCGGATCCTCCGCGCCGCCGGACGTCTGCCCCTTGAGCCACGGCACCATATACTCTTCTATGACGTCGAACGGAGCGGGGCCGATTTCCAGTATGAACCGATGAAACTCTTTCAGGTCAAACGCGCCGCCGAGCTCGCTTTCCGCCTTGCCGCGCAGACGCTCCATCTCCGCGCTGCCGAAGGCGTACGTCATGACGTTGCCCGGTTCGGCGGCGCACTGCTTATAAAGCTCTCCGATGACGTCCTCCCCCGCGATATTGTACGTCATCAGATATGCCGCCAGCTCTGCCCTGTCCCAGCCGTGATAGTTTACGCCTATGTCGGCTTTCGCCATGACGAGATAGTTTATCTCTTGGCTGGCGTACATCGCGGCGGCGGCCTCCTCCGACAAATCGGAGTAGTAGAACGACTGCTTCTCCACGTTGACAGCCCACCCCTCCGTATAGCCGGTAAAGCCGAGCGCGCTTCTTATAGGCGCGGGGGACAGCTGCTTATAGTAATTGCGCTGGTACATATGGCCGGGGAAGCCCTCGTGCGCGAGCACCGTGAACAGCGGCGTGGACGTGTCCGCGCCGGGATTTATGTAAATCTTGTTTTCCGTCTCGTCGTCGATTCTCGGCACGAGGTAAAACGCCGGGGAAATATGCTCCGAGAGCGATTCATCGACGTAATTCACGCTGAATTCCACGTCCCGCCCCAGCGCGGGGTAGTCGCGCTCCATTGCCTCTTTGAGATACAGGAGCGTTTCGCGAGGGTCGTCGCCGCCGGAAAAAATTTCACCCGTCATCTCCGTGAACAGGGCGTCCCCGCCGGAGAACAGCGCCGAGTACATATCGCTTATCGCCGCCTCCAGCGCGCCGTCTATCTCCGTTTCTATTTCCCCGATGCTTTTGGGCGTGCCGACGGTGTTTCTCACAAGGTACTCATAGTACTCCCCGCCGAGCGGGTAATTCCCCAGCCCGCCCGACTCCGCGCCCGTCTCACGCAGTTCCCGGAGCGTCTTTACGAGGGCTTCGTAAGCCGGTATGACGGAGTTCAAAACCGCGTCGCGGTTTTTTTCTTTGTACGACGCCTTTTTCTCGTCCGTCAGCTCGTCGAGCCCGCCGATAAACTCATCGAAATGCGTGATGAGCAGATTTGTTCCGGGCGACGCCGTGAAGTCCTCGCACTGCGATATGACGTCGTCGCACGTCTCGCGCGACATGAACAGCCCGAGCTTCGACTTCTCCCGCTCAAAGGCCTCGATCTGCGAAAAATAGTTCGGGACGTCCCCGAGCAGATCGATGTATTCGTCGAGGTTTTTCGTCCCGTCGAAATTGTATTCCGCGAGCACGATGGGGAGCTGCGCCTGTATGCCGACGGTGGGGCTCAAGATCTCCGCGTAATAGACGAAGTCCTCCGCCCCTTCCGCGAGCTCGGCGGCGAAACTCGCCTCCAGCACGTCGTAGGTGAGCCGCCTGTCCTCCGTCAGCTTTTCGCGGTCGAAGGCTTTCAGCTTTTCATACTCCTTTTTTGAATACTCCATCTCCTCCAGTATGACCGCGCCGCCGAATTCCCCAAGCGTCGCGGGCGCGCCGGGGTACGGCTTCAAGCCGTAAGCTTCCCTGTCCGCGACAAGGAAATTCGCCGTCAGCGTGTCGCCCTCCGCTATGTGCCGGAACACCTCCGCCGTGAAATCATCAAAGCCCGCGTTCGGGTCTGCCTTCTTGCACGACGCCGGGATTATAAGCGCCGCCGCGAGAACCGCGCATACCGCAAGCCTTGCCCCAAAGCCTTTTTTCATTTTGTTTCCCTCGCTTTTCATAAATTTCCGCAACGGCTCAGGTCTGCGCCCCCCGCAGCTCGCGCGCGATTCTCGCGGCGGCGGCGGATGCCCCGCCCAACGCCTCCCGGATGTCGAACGTCAGAAACTCCCCGTTGCGATACAGTATTTCCCCGTCCGCTACGGTCATTTCGATATCGCCCGCCTGCGCCGAAAAAACGGCGCCGCCCAAAATATCGTGCAACGGTCCGAGGTGCGGCCTGCCGTCCAGTTTCAGCACGGCGAGATCCGCCTTGAATCCGGGCTTTACGGCGCCGGTATCACTTCTCCCCTGCGCTCGCGCGCCGGAGAGAGAGGCCATTTTCAGAATTTCGGCGGTCGGCGTCAGTGCCGCGTCCATATTGACGCCCCGGTGCAGGATAGAGGCTATGTGCGCCTCCTCCGCCATATTCAGGTTGTTGTTGCTCGAAGCGCCGTCCGTGCCGAGCGCGACGGCGACGCCGGAGACGAGCATTCTCGGCACAGGCGCGACGCCGGAGCCGAGCTTCAGGTTGCTCGTCGGGCAGTGCGCGGCGCACACGCCGCGCCGCGCGAGTATATTCATATCCCCGTCCGAAATATGCACGCAGTGAGCCGCCGTGACGCGGGATTCGAAAATCCCGCAAGCCTCAAAGTATTCCGTCGGCGTCGTGCCGCGCCGCGCAAGACATTCCTCGTGTTCCTTCCTCGTCTCGGACAGATGTATGTGAATCCCCGCGCCGCGCGCCTTCGCGAACGCGGCGAGCTCCCGCACGAAACCCTCATGGCTCGTGTATTCGGCGTGGATTGACGCCTCCGCGATTATCCGCCCGCCGCAAGCGCCGTCCCATTCGGCAAAAAGCTCCTCTGTTTCGTAAAAGCCCCGCGATTCCCCGAGCGCGCCGCCGTCCGCGCTTGTGAGCCCGCGCGAAATATTCGCCTTGATTCCGGAGACCTTGACCGCCTCGCATATGGCGCCGCAGAAGCCGTACATGTCGGAAAACGACGTGACGCCGGAGGCGAGCATCTCCGCTATCCCGACAAGCGAGCCCCAGTAGACATCCTCCGCCGTCATCCTGTCCTCGAACGGGAATACGCGCTCCGCGAGCCATCTGTCAAGCGGCAGCCCCTCCCCGTATCCGCGCAGAAGCGTCATCGGCACATGGCAGTGCGCGTTCACGAAGCCGGGCAGGACAAGGCGCTCGGCGTGGCTTATCGTCTCTCCCCAGTCCCCCGCCGGGGCGCGCTCCCCGGCGTACTCGATAACGCCCCCCCGGACGGCGATGTCCCCGCGCCGGAGCTCAAAATCCTCCCCGAGGTAGTAAACGTCACGAAAGAGCATCCGCGCTCCTCACCTTTCCCGCCTCCGCGAGCTCCCGCAGCTCACTCTCTATATCGATGCGCGGGAAAAGCGTCTCTCCGCGCGTCACGTTCTTGTAATCCCCTCCGCCGAAAACGAGCGCGGAGTCCCACGTTCGGAGCGCCTCCGGGACGCCGAGCCGCGCGAA
>JAITJC010000010.1 GCA_031279125.1 Oscillospiraceae bacterium | reverse complement strand
CTAACACAAGCTCCGCGGAACCGCGCGGCAACAAACACCCCCCGCCCGTTTCCGGGCGGGGGGTGTTGCATTCCCGCTCAATTTGTCGTATACTGTGCGCGTCAAGCACGATTACGGAGGGTAAATCCAATGAAAAAACGGATACTCGCGGTTCTTATATGCGTTTCGCTCGCGTCGGGCGCCGCCCTGGCGGCGTCGCTGTCGAATTTCACCCCCTCGCGGGATTACAGGGACGGGCTTTTCACGGATGTCCGGGCTTCCGACTGGTTTTCAGAGGGCGTTGCCGGCTGTTTCGAGCTGGGACTCATAGACGGCGACGGGGACGGCGCTTTCAACCCCGGCGGCTATCTGACGATTGCCGACAGCGTGAAGCTCGCCGCCAACCTGCGCTCTGTATACGAAACGGGCAAGCCCGTCTCGCCCGGCGGCGGAACCTGGTACGACGTTTACGCGGACAGCGCCGTGGCCTACGGCATAATCGGGCGGGACGAGTACTCAAATTATGAGGCTCGCGCGGCGCGTTCCGACTTCGCGAAAATCCTCGCCCGCGCGTTGCCGGAGGAGGCCGTGACGCCCGTGAACGACGTTCCGGACGGGGCTGTGCCCGATGTCGCGGAGCGGTATTCTTACGGCGGGGCGGTCTACGCGCTGTATCGCGCCGGAATAGTGACGGGCGGCGGCGCCGAAGGGGAGTTCTATCCGAATATGCCCGTCACGCGCGCGGAGGCGGCGGCGGCGGTTCTGCGCGCGGCGGATCCCGCGCGGCGCGTCATGATCCAAAAGGCGGGCGCGCCGACGGCGGAGCAGATATATGAGCAATGCGCCCCCGCCGTATTTTACATAGAGGTCTTTGAGGGCGAGGAGTCCGTGAAGCAGGGCAGCGGCTTTTTCATCGGGGAGGGCGGCCTTGCGGTCACGAACTGCCACGTTATAGCGGGCGCGGAGCGCGCGGAGGCGACGCTTTCAACGGGCGAGAAGTACGGGATCACGGGCATTTACGGCTACGATATGCTCGCCGACTGCGCCTTGATCCAAGTCGGCGATGGCGGCGATAGCTTCCCGACGCTTGAGGTCGGGGATTACGAGCCGAAGACGGGCGCGGAGGCGTTCACGATCGGCAACCCGATAGGGCTTATAAATTCGTTCTCGCGCGGTATCGTATCCACGGCGAAGCGGGAACTGGACGGCGTGCGCTATATTCAAATCGACGCGGCGATTTCAGCCGGAAGCAGCGGCGGCGCCCTGCTCGACGCCGCCGGGCGCGTCATCGGGATCACGAGCGCCGGGATGAGCGGCGGGCAGAGTTTGAACCTCGCGATGCCCATAGGCGCGATAAGCTCCATTTCCCGCGACAAGGCGTACCCGCTCGGCGAGTACCCCGAAAAACATAAGCTGTACGAGGGCTATTTCCCCGTTCCGGACTTCGGCGACTACGCCGGGATGGAGCCGTCCCGCAGGACGGAGTTCGCGGGGACGCTCAGCGTCGTGTACGATATTACGGGCAAGGATGCCGAGGCTTTAATCGCGGGCTACGGCAAGCGGCTGGAGGAATACGGCTTCGCCCGGTACGGCGAGGATGGCGTCCGGGCGGAGGCGGACGCCCCGTGGGAGGGCGCCGATACGGTCTATTACAACTCGCTGTTCGACATTGAGGTTTCGTTCGCGCTCGAAACCCGCGCCGGCAGATCGACGCTTATGATCGATATATACTGAGAATCGGCAGTCATAAATCCTCCCTTTCCGGTTATCCTACAGACATAAAAAATCCGGGCGGCCGCCCGCGGGAGGATTTTCTGTGGAAATGAGCATATCGAAAAAAGAATACGCGGAACGCGCCGCGAAACTCGCGCCGAAATCTCGCGCGCCTCGCAATATGGTCATGGCTTTTGTGACGGGAGGCCTGCTCTGCTGCGCGGGGCAGGCGATTTTTTTCGCGTACAGGCGGCTCGGCCTTGACGAGGAGACCTCGCGCTCGGCGATGAGCGTGAGCCTCGTGTTCCTCGGCGCCCTGCTGACCGCCCTGCACGTATACGACAGACTCGCGAGGCACGCCGGCGCGGGGACGCTCGTGCCGGTTACGGGCTTCGCCAATTCCATAGCGGCGGCGGCAATCGAGTTCAAAAGCGAGGGCTTTATTACGGGCACCGCGGCCAAGATGTTCGTGATCGCGGGGCCTGTGCTCGTCTTCGGGGTGACGTCGTCCGCCGTTCTCGGCGCCGTCTGGTACCTTGCCGCCCGGTTTTCCGCGCTTTAAGGCATGCTATAAAATTATACTATCTCCCCGGAGGATGTCCGGCTTCTGAACGGCGAGGCCTCCGATAGCCCGTCGCGCGCCAGCATACCCTCAAGCACGTCTATATCAGAGCTTATGTCGATGACATCCGAGCGGAACAGCCTGTCAAGCTGGCGCTCGAAACCCGCCGCCAGCGTCCCGAGCACGCGGTCTATGCTCTCCTTCGCCGAGGTGATGTTCTCCCCCCGGATGCCCTGCCGCTCCAGCGTGGCGTAGGAGCGCAGGAGTTTCAGCGCCGTCGGGAGGTAATAGCTCATAAAACGGCGTATCTGCGGCAGCTTGTCCGGATTCTCCCGCACGGCGGCGAAAATTTTCGCCGAGGCGGATTCCACGCGCTCGATTTTACGCGATATCCCCGGGTCGGATATTTTTTCGTTCAAGCTTCTCAGTTCGGTCAGAACGCGGTCGTACTCCGAAAGTTCCGTCCGCCGGGGCGCCGCGGAGGCGGGCGCCGTGTCCGCGCCCGCCTCCGCGGCGGGGACATCCGAGGCGTTGAGCACGAGCGCGCCGAGACGCGAATCTATGTACGCCCCGCCGCCGAAATACCCGTCGTCTATCATCGCCTGAAGCTCCCGCCGGACGTTCCTTTCGCTCCTGCCGAGCGCGGACGCGAATTCCGAAACGCGCATGACGCGGCTCGCGCCGAGCTTTGCGAGATAGCGGCGGCGCAGACGCGCTCTGCCCGGCAAAAGCCCGCGCGCGCCGAGGACGACCGCCCCGCCGACGCCGTAAAACGCGCCGGTGAGCATATCGCGCAGCCACGCCCCGCCCATCGCGAGCTCGCGGACGGAGGACGCGAGCGTATACCCCCCTCCCGCCAGCGCGAGCGCCGCCGCGACGGCGAGCAAGCGCGAATATCTCTTGGCGGTCCGCAGTTCCTTTTCAAGGCGAGCAGACGCCGTCACGGGCGCGGGTTCCCCCGCCCCCGGCTTCCGTTCACCCGCGTCCTTCGCGCCCTCCGTCTTTCCCGGGGCGCGGACGGGGGGCCGGACGTATGCGGTGCGCGCGGCGGTGTGAAGCCTGTTTATCAGCATTATCAGCCCGACCGGCCAGAACAGAAGGAGCATCACAATAGTCGCTATCCATCCGCCTGTGCCGTCGCCGCCCGCGCCGCTTCCGTTTTTCCTCGGTTCCCGCATCCGTCTCCCGCCTCCCCCGCGTGTAAGCTATGCCGATTGTGTGTGTAACAATTACGTGGCGGGGAATGTCTGCGACATCCCCATCTCGCGGACGTCGTCGATCCAGTCGCGGATTTGCGGACGGGAATAGCGCTCCGCGCCGCCGGCGTCCGGGACGAGCTCCAGAGCGCGGCTCAGAAGGGCGTATTCATTCCTGAGCGACGTGGAAAACACCCCCTGGTCGTCCGTATTCACGGACACGTAAAGCTGCGGCCCTGCCGCCTTGTCAAGATGCCGGCTGTAAAACGTGAATATGGGGTGCTTGTCATACCTGCCGAACGTGGAAATCAGCTTGTTTGATGTCGGGTTCGTCTCCACCGCTATATCCTTGTCGGATACGCGGCGGCGCATGGCCGCCTGAAGCTCCCGCGCCAGCGCGACGAAATCCTCGGCTACGGCGAACGAGCAGATTTTGTTTCCCTCTGTCCGAACCTTGCCGAAAAAATGGTACGCCTTGCAGAGCCTTGCCGCGACCTCGTCGTTCCGGCAGAACGTTATCTCGCCGTCGCCGTTCAGCGCGTAGTCCATATACTCCTGCGCGTGCTTCAAAATGCCCCGGTTTTGTTTTTCCGCGCTTTTGTAACCGCCGGAAAAATAGGCGTAAGGGTCGTCCCCCCGGAGCTTCCAAGCGCGGAAATAATTGTGGAGGTCGAACTTCTCCGGAGACATTTCCGTGCCGCCGTAAAGCTCCTGCGCTATGCGCCCGGCGATGCCTCGCAGGCGGCTGTCCAGATCCTGCTTGACCCGCACGCCAAGCTCCGCCGAGCGGCACAGCATCCACGTGAGGTTGTCGAGAGTGTCCTGCTTCCGCAGCGTGATTTTTGACGCTTTGCGCCTGTAGTATTCCTCCGCGTCAAGCCCGAGCGCGACGGCGTGCCCCAGTCTGTCCCCGCGCCCGAGATTTAAAAACAGCATGGCCTCGTCAACCGCGCGGAGACCGTCAACGAGGTCGAGGAAATCCTCCCCGGCGTGAAACGTCTTACCTATTCGCGGCGGGCGGCGCTTTTCCACGAAAAGGACGCTCTTTACCGGAGGGTTCGGCGCGAAATTCGAGATAAAGCGTATGGCGTGCGCCATGACCTCCGGGCGGCAGCCTATTTCCGCCGAGCAACCGTCAATCCCGCGTATCCACGTCCATGCGCGCCTGTACCTATTCAGCATTTCGGCGATTGCGAGCACCTTGTCGCGGCTCGCGGAGCGCTCGCGGCAGTTGCGCGGCGTGAGGCAAAGCCCTCCGCCGAGTGTGTCGGAAAGCTTCGGGGGCGTCTCTTTGCCCTTCGGCAGATGATATACGAAAAAGAATTCTTGCTCCGGATTCTTCGGAACCGGCGCGCCGTTCGCCGGGCGGACGTTAAACGGGCTGCCGCGCCGCTTGCCCGAACGGCCTAAGCTGTCTTGGGCGCTCACGATTTTTTCCAGGTTTATAATGTTTTCGGACGCCTTCGCGCGCGGGGAGACCCGCAGCTCAAGCGATTTTATGCTCCCGTCCCGCAACGTGGAATTGATTGCGAGGCATATCCGCTCCCCGCCGTACATCGAATTATCGGGAATGATGGCGTTGCGATTGTGAAATCGCGCGAAGTTGTCGAAGCCGGCGCGCCGGTTGGAGTGCACGAGCTCTCCCCGAAACCGGGACTTTATCAGCAGATATAAATAGAACATCTGGCGCTGCGCGCCGCCGAACGCGCCGGTGAAAACTCCCCGGAAGCACATATAGAGGAAATGCCGCTCCCCCGCGAGGGCGCGGTTCGGATGCCCGATATTATCCCGCGCGAGCGAGGCCGTAAACGCGTAATCGTACGGCTGATTGTATTCCGGGAACCTGAAGCCGAACTTATTCCGGAGCATCCCTATGCGGTTCGGATATTCGCGCGCGGCATCGGGGGCTTTGAGCTCGCTCCGCAGCAGACCATACCCCGCGTCCCGCCCCGCCGGCCCGCCGAAAAGCGCGCAGCGCAGAAGCGCGGCGCGCCGGAGCCACAGCCGCCAGTCCTTCGCGGACAGATCCTGCGGATCGTCGTTGAGATTTTCCGTGATTTTCGCGGCGATGCCGTCGATCTCCTCATAAAAGTTCGTCAGCGCGCTCCACGTCAAATCAAAATACTGAGCCGCGGCGAAAAGATGCGCGTGATTCTCGGCGAGCCCTTTTTCAAGCACGCGGCGAAGCGCGGCGTTGTCGCTCGGGATAATCGCCGGCCAGGTGAAATCGTATACGCGGGGCGTGCCTGTCGTGTCCTTTTTCGCCAAAAAGGCGCATACAAGCAAATCCTGCCCCAGCAGCGTCGTAATATCCTGCCAGCCGAGCAAATCGTCGTGCCTCACCATCGGGGTTCCGTCGTCAAAGCGCAGATTGTGCCTCGCGTAATCGAGCAGGAGCTGAAACAGCGTTCCGTCCCCGTTCTCCGCCCGCATATCCTCTTCGGCGCGCTGATGATAAGTCGCAAGCTCCGAATCCGTGGTCAGCGGGGCGGCGTCCCGGCGCGCCCACTCGCGGAAAAGGCGGAACGGCGCGCCCTTGTACGTCAGATATTCTTTATCGGCCGCGTATTCGGGAAAGGACGTCCCGCCGGGCAGAAGGAGCATGAGATATTTGTACGCCTCCGGCGCCGACGCGCGCCTGAAATAAGCGAACAGATTATTCCGCCGTACGCCCATTACGCCTCATTCCCGAGAGCCGCCCGGGGATTCTGTGCCTCCTGAAACATTTTCCGATTGCTGAGTTTTTATCTTTTTCTCGACCTCATCCTTAGCTGCCTGCGACACCCCTTCTTCCTTCGCTTTCTGCTCTTTCGCTTTCTGCGCTTTCTTCCGTATGTCCTCTAAGGATGCTTTTGCCTTGTCGCCGAACAGCCTGTCGAAGATATGATCTCCGCTTTCTTTTTCATCCCTTGGATACGCAAAGTCCTTTGCGATTTTCTTTGCTCGGCATCTTATCTCGTCAACGAGTTTACCGGGCTCCTCAGCCAAATCGCTGAGCGATTTTATTTCTTTCTGAAGCTCGCGGAACAATTCCAGCACGAAATTCGTGTTGCACAGCAGCAATGTACTGTCCGAAAACACGTTATTCTCAATATTGCCGCGCACCGCATCAACCAATCGTTCGCCGAACAAATCTTCAAACATCTCCGCGACCATATTCGAGTTCGTCGACGTTTCGGCGAATGTCGTTTTAAAATCAAACTTTCCGACAAAAGCCTTGTAATCGTCAAAAGCCGGGCGTTCACCGGCTATCAGCAACCGCAGCGCCTCAATAGTGTACAGCGCGCAAACGGCAAACGACAGACAGTACATGTAATCATTGCAAAGCACGCTTTCACAATACGCCGCGTTGGATGCCACCTGCCATACGGAACGGTCGGCTTCACCTGAGGCTATTCGCCACAGTTTGAACCCGTCCGAGTCGGCAACGATGCTTTCAGAGACCTTAATCAGCCCTCTTATCGCGATTTCGTGTTTTTCAAAACGCGGCTCTTTCGCGATACGCTTGACCGTATCCAGATCGACGCTTCGCAAATGCCGAGGCGCGTAGGAATTCGTGATGTAATCCTCCAAGCGCTGAAGGTTCGATAGCCACACGGCTCTGTCAGGCTTTTTACCGGTATCCGCCCCGCCCTGTCCGGGCGCGTCCGCTTGAAAGTCCTTCATCGAATGTAAAAAGCCCATGAACTCGACGAGATCCCGCATATTGCGCGGCACAATCGACGACGAGTGCTCTTCCGCGTGAGAGAACCTCACCCCCGTCTTACGATATACGTAGTCGCAGACGGCTTTGCGGTAACCCACGCCGTCGTGCGCAGAAAGAAGCGTTTTGCCGTCGCCGTCCAAATATTCAAAGGTTATGTCCGTGCCGGAAACAGACAAATCTAAAAGATACACCCGGCGCCTGTCGGGCAGAAACTTGTCCATATACTTAGCGGCCATATCCCGGATCGTATGCTCGTCAAATTCTTTGTCATACTTCAGAATGTCCATACACTCGCTTATGTACTGCTGCTTGACGACCCACTGCAGCTGTTCGGGCTTTACAGCCATCAGCACCACAACGCGCGGCACCGCCAGATATTTGCGGATTTCCTGCGCCACAGAGTACGCGCGCTTTACGTCGAGATCCACGTCGTCGATAGGCACGACGAGCGCCGCGCCATTATCGTCGGTCTTTCTGCCGAAGAACAACAGTAAAAACAGATGGACAAGCTCCGCGAAAATCGAACGCAGATCGGCGCTTCTGGCGCGGTGAAGCAACCCCGTTATTTCGTCCTCAAAGCGTTCTGACACAACGTCTTTTTTAGATTTTTTCGAGTTTATGAGCATCACGCACTCGCGCAGCAGCGTCAAAAACTCGTCGTAATAGTCCGGGGAAAGATTGTCGCGTTCAATCTTTCGCTCCAGTTTTTGAAGCATCATCGACATGACCTCTGTCAGGATGTCCTCATGCTCTTCCAATTGCTGCGGATTTATGCGGTCGAGGACGCAATACGACGCCCCGCGCGGATTCGTGCCGGGGGCGCGGTATTCCGAAGGCTTCTCCGAGAATGCTTTCAGATACTTCGCGTAAGTCAGCATCGCGGAGCTTTTGCCCTGCCCGCGATCCCCGCAAAAGGCAATCACGTTCGCGGCATAGCTCGCAATGTGAGGAACGCGAGGGATTGCGAGCGGCGATTCATACGCCCCATCCCGGACGGAGGACGGCTGAACGGGATGCTTTCCGATATAGTCCGTCGACGCGGCGATTATTTCATTTAATTGTACGTTCGCGCGTTGGAACAACGGCCAAAAAAGGCTTTCTTCCAACTCCTCCCCTTCCGGAAGGTACAGTGAAGACTCCTTTCCGGCCTGTATTCTCAGGATTTGTTTGTAAGACTTGTCAGACGCCATACACGCGCTCCCTTCCCGAGCGTTCACGGTTAACGAATTCCTTGTAAAAACGCGCCAGTCCGTATTCGTCCGCGTCAAAGTAAAAATCGGACAGCTGTTCGCACACATTCACCAGCCTGTGATTCAGAACGGCACATTCAAAGCCGGCGTTCCTCGGTTTCGCGCGTTCCGCGGTTACGGGTTTTTCGGGTTCAGCCGCTTCCAGAGTCCTCATAACGCAGTCGCGCGCCGTAAGCTGATGATATATGGCGAGTTTCATATTGCCGTTGTCACGCGCCTCTTCGGCTTTCTTCTCATATATGTCCGCCAGTTCGATACCCGCCTCCGCGCCGCCGTACCGCTCCAGCAGGGAAACGGCTTCCGCTTGTAGCTTGAACGCCTTTTTCAAATCCTCGTCGTCCTCTGTCCTGCGATATAATCTGCGCAGGGTTTCAGCAAGTATGGCGCAGCTTTTCGCGACATGCAGCGCAATGTTCTCGATGCTCGGGTCGCGTATCCCGCGTTTCAGCTCCAGCGCCCACTCCTGCAAGTCCCGCGCGCGTTCGGGCTCGCCGTCGAGGTATATTTCCCCGAGATTGCAAAGCGTGACCGCGAGGTCGAACCGGGCGCGGGGGGGCGTTTTACCCTCCGCGAGCCTCTCTTGTATGTCGAGCGCGCGGTTGAGCCAGGTCTTGGCGCGTTCGTAATGGTTCTTATCGGCGCTCCCGCGTTTGCGAAAAATGGTCCCGAGGCACGAAAACAGCGCCGCCCTGAGCGAATCGTCATACGTCCGCCCGAGCGCGTCGTGCATATAGTACATCGCCGCCGACTTGACGAGCTGCGTCATCCACGCGTAGCGGCAAAGCCCATCCCCCGGCAATTCCGACAGCTTTGTCTGGAGCTTATCGTAAATAATCTCGCGGCAGAGCTCAATGTCGATGCCGTTCGCGCGGATCGCCTCCGCGATTATCGGATGGATGGCGTAATACATGCCGCCGCCGCGGCTTTGGTGGCTTTGGATAAGCGATACCGAGGCCAGCCTCGACAAAGCGCAGGAGCATTTCCCGCCCGTGACCGAAGCGATATCGGCCTCGCGGAGCATACGGTAAGGCATAAGTGAGAAAAGGCGCAAAATCCGCCGCTGCTCGTCGTCGCAGGCGTCCGATTCGAGATACAGGTCGATTATCTTCCCGAACGCCTCACGCGAAGATATCGCGCCCCGCATATCGATGTCGAGTTCGCTTATCCTGTCTATTATATTATAGTATCCCATCGCCTCGCCGAATTTATCAGCCAAGCGCAGAGCCATCGGGTGTCCGGCGGTTTTCCGGTAAAGTGTATCAAAAACATAGTCGCCGAATTCCTTTTCGTCTTTGGAGCGGGCGGCGAAACGCCTGAACGGATTGTACGCGCCGCCCGTTGAGTCGGGGTCGTCGAACAGATGACGGCACTCCCGCTCGTCCGGGAGCGCGATTTCGTACTTCACGAAATCGCCGTCGTGTTTGCCCAGAACGTCGGCGCCCGATGCCGTGATCAGGACGTTTTTGAGCCCGAGCAGATAGCACAGGGACGAGTCTTCAAGCACTGTCTTGTCTATGTTATCGGCGAAAACAAATTTGCCCTCGCGCGCGAACAGGTCATACAGGGTGCTTATGGCGTTCTCTTCGGCAATCTCCGGCGGCGCGTTGGCTTTGGCGGTCTCCGTGAAGCTTTCGACGTAGTTGAGGACGCGATAATCGCCGGCGCGCATTTTCCCCATACGCAACAAACGATCAAGGACGCGAACCATCAGTTCCGTCCTCCCGACGCCGTCGGCGCCGTACAGTATGACCTTGCGATCTTTCAACATGCTGGCGCAGATGTCGCTTGCGGCATCGGGCGCGTAGACCATCAGACGTTTCGGCTTAACCGCCGTGTCCGGCTCAAACACAACACCTTCCCCCAATCAGAATAAAGAGTATATGCTGTTCCGGCGCTGTTGTCAACAATAAAATTTTTCCCGCGTTTTACAAACAACCCCCCGCCCGTTTCCGGGCGGGGGGTTGTTTTGCGTCAAGCAAAAGCGGGGGGGCTACGCGCTTATATTCATCCCCCGCAAGCTGATTGTGATTGTTTTAGACGATCCGTTCACGGTATCCGTGATGGTCACGCCGATATCTATTTTTTCGTCTCCGTCGTCGTCCAGAGTGCTGTTGCTGTCTCCGTCATATGCGTTGACGGAGTTCACGACGACGCGGATTGCGGAATTGTTCGTCACGATCTGCTTTATGTTGCCTTGGGTGGCGAAGTAGCCGCCCCCGTATGTCACGTCATTCTTGATTACGGCGGTTATCTGTGCGCCCGAGCTCGACCAGCTAAATGAGCCGGTGGCGCTGATGGGGGTGCCTCCTATGGCGACGTCAATAATAACATCGCTCAGTCCGGGAGTGCCGATATTGCTGATAACCCACGTGTTGCTGTCAGTCGTGCCACCGGCCGCCGCCGCATAAGCTGCCGCCGCGTCTTGTTTAACTTGGTCGCTGTATTTCACGATGACGACGGCGAGTGCCGCGGGAGAGAAAGCCCCTACGGGCGTCCCTATGATGATGCGAACCTCGTCCCCGATGTCGGGTTTTGTCTTGGGCTTGAGCGTCCCGCCGCTCTGGTTGTCTAAGGCGGCCACGCCGTCAAGGTAGGGGATGGAGTTCGTCCAGATGGCGGCCTTGACGGTCGCGTCAGGCACGGTGAAATACTCGTAGTCGGGGTGGGAGAAGTCCACGATGTACTTCCCGTCGGTGTAAGTGTTGTTCGCGGAGATGTAGTCGTCGATCTCCCAGCCTTCGGAGGTCTGCTTGACGAGCACGATATCGCCGATGCTGTATGTCGGGATCTGCGTGTCCGTCAGTTCGTAGACGCCGGCGTTCGTGATGGCGGCGGTCGAGCCAACTACGGTGTAATCAATCTTGCTGTCGTTCGTCACCCAGTCGTAGGGCATGGCCTTGATGATTGCGAACGTGGTGAGCGCGGCGTCAATGTTTTCGCCCTTGTAGATAAAGAGCGCGTCGATGATCTTGTCGGAGCCGCGTACCGCGAGGGCGGAACCGCCCGCCGCCGTGGACGCGTTCCACGGGAATGCCGTGTAGCCGGTGTATTTCACGCCTCTGTAATAGAAGAGCGTCTTGGAGTCAGTGTAGATAGGGCCGAAGGCGTTCCCGGCTACCGAGAAGCCCGCCTCAATCGGGTTGGTCCGCACGAAGAATGATCCGGCGGTGATTGTCCCCACGCCGTAGACGGTGTCGTCTCCCGGCACGGTTTTTATCGAGCCCGCTTTTGTACCGAGAACGCCCTCATTGCCGGTGAGACTGCTGCGGAGGGTAATGGTCGAGGCATCGTCGGCGGAGGTGTACCAGTACCAGCCGAGCAGCCCTTTGCAACTGGTGCCTTGGCTCACGAGGTACTGGTTGCCCACATCGATGCTCGCCACCGCCAGATCGACGCTGTTGATCGTCACGACGTAGCCGGTGTTCGCATCCTTGTATTTCACAGGCAGGTCGATTACTTTCGTCTCCCCGGTGAGGGGATAGTACGCGCTGGCGCGGACGCGCGGCGTGCCGAGGCTGTACTGCGGCACTTCAATGTCCTCAACGTAGACATATTTCAGCGCGGCGGGGCCTGCGACATCGCCCGTAAAGCCGATGACGCGCCCGTTGGAATCGAGGATGAGGAGCGCCGAGCCGTCGAAGTTCGGCGTGTCTCCGACGCCGAAGCGGTAGAAGGAGTCGAAGATGTATTTGTCCGACGTGTCGGTTGTGAGCGTGGCGAGCGTAGTCTTATAGTTCGACGTCGAAGAACCGGCGTTCACGCCGCGCGTGTAGCTCGCCGCCTTGACGGAAACCTGTTCCACGGGCGCGACACGAAGCACAGCGGCGGCGAGGATGGTGCCGTCGTACTTAATTTCGCCGGAGTCAACGGTGTTATTTTGGTTACTGTCATCCCAGTAACTGCCGGGATAGCCGCGCGTGTAGCCTTCCTGGAGTGTGACGACGACGTAATCTTTGAGCGCGAAGGTCTCGTCGGTGGGATAATCCGTGATTTCGTATGTGGTGATGGTCGCGGCGGCGGCGGCGGTGGGGTCAGCGTAGTGCCAGAACTTGAGATCTATGGTGCCGCGCGCGCTGTCGACCTTTGTGACCTCGGCGAGGTGCTCATAGGTGATGACGATTTTGCCTATCTTGCCGTTGTCGACGGCGTATTTTTTGATAGACGTATCCTCATAAACCTCGCCGGAATCGAAGAGCTGAACCTTGAGACCGATCTCCGGGAAGATGCTGACCGTGCTGCCGCGCTTGATAGCGGGAGAAGTCTCGGTCACATAGCCGATCCCCGTGACATTGAACGAAGAAGACGACGGGAGCTGGTACTCCACACCATTGATCCAAACCTCGACAAAATCGTCCCACTCATAAGCGAGGGCGAGATCGCCACCGGACCACTTTTTCTCGGTAACGAACTCATCGATAACGGTCTCGGCGAGGTATTCCCCGACAAGGAACTTACCGTTCTGGGTCCAAGT
>JAITJC010000046.1 GCA_031279125.1 Oscillospiraceae bacterium | reverse complement strand
AGTGTTTTTGTCTGTCGGCCGTTCCGTATTTCAAGTCGCTTTGGATGTTGCATCCCGATTGTCCGGCAGATTGCCACCCACGCTCTTGCTTCCCAATGTCGCGTAGCTGAGTAGTAACGAACGCACACGGGAAATCAATTTTGAGTCTGCATACCATTGACAACGTCCGGGGCGTCTTGTATAATTGCTTCAAGCGGACTGTTCCTCTTTCCTTGTTTCGTATATGGGTTGTTCGCTCGCGAAAACACACGTAAAGGAAGGTCAAAGAAAAAATGATTGACAGAATCACTCTCAAAAACAACGCTCAACAGCAAATCAAGGGGAATATCGCCGCGCTCGTCGCGGGCTACATCATCGCCGCGGCGATGATGGTCGTATTGATATTTATCCCGATTGTCGGGGTTTTTGCCCTGTTCATCTTGGAGCCGGCTTTTTATATCTCCATGGTGATGATGTTCCTCGGGCAGGCGCGAGGCGTGATGTCGAAGGCAGCGGATATTTTCGCGGCGTTCAAAAATACGACGCTTCTCGTCAACTCCGTTCTCACGACGATTCTCATCGGCGTTTTCACGTCTCTCTGGTCATTGCTCTTGGTTGTCCCCGGTATAATCAAGGCGCTGTCTTACTCTATGGCGTATTACATTCTCGCGGAGAATCCGGATATAGGCGCGCTCGGCGCCATTGGCGAGAGCAAGCGGATTATGGAGGGGCATAAGATGGAGCTTTTCATACTCCAATTGTCGTTTATACCGTGGATGCTTCTGACGGCGGTCACGTTCGGCATAGCGGGCATATACGCGATGCCGTATATGCAACAGACGCTCGCGAATTTTTATCTCGCGCTGAAAAACGGCGGGACGCGGGCGGAGCAGTCCTGAACCTCTCCGGTTCCCGGCCTTCCCCCCGCGCAACCCGGCGCCGTTTTTTACGTCATATAATGTATGAGCTCATATGAATAAATCGCATCGGAAAAGGATATCGACGAATGGACGACAGCGAGATAATTGAGCTGTTCTGGGCGCGCTCCGAGGATGCCGTCGCCGCCGTCTCGGAGAAATATTCAAAGCGTTGCTATGGCGTCGCATACAACATCCTGAAAAACCGCGAGGACGCCGAGGAATGCGTGAACGACACGCTCGCGCGGGCGTGGAACGCCATCCCTCCGGCGCGCCCCGGCAGCTTGCCCGCTTTTTTGATGAAAATCGCGCGCAACTTGTCCTTTGACAGATACAAGTTGCTTCGGGCGGAAAAGCGCGGCTCGGGGGAGTTTGCGGCGGCGTTGTCGGAGTTGGGTGAGTGTGTGCCCGACGCGGCGGCGGAGCTTGACGGAATCATTGAAAGCTCCGTTATAACCTCGGCGCTGAACGCTTTCCTCGCGGAGCTGAAGCCCGGTGCCCGTTTGGTGTTCATGCGGCGTTACTGGTACTCGGACGGCGTGGACGAAATAGCCGCAAGCTGCGGCATGACCGTCGCCAAGGTAAAATCCATACTGTTCCGCGCGCGGAACAAACTGAAGGTCAATCTTGAAAAGGAGGGGATCGCGCTGTGAAAGGCGAAGCGCTGTTTGCCGCCCTCTGCGGCGTTGACGACAAATTCATAGACGAGGCCGCGCGTTCGCGCCGCGCGGCGGCGGGCGGCGGGGCGCTGTTTTACGTCAGGAGACTCGCCCCGATAGCGGCGTGCCTCGCGCTCGCGCTCACGGCGCTGCTACTGCCGAAAATATCGAGGGACGGCACGCTCAACTCCGGCGGGAACGCGCCGTATGCCGCGTCGGATGAGATCACGGAATATTCACAATCCGCAGCGGAGGCGGACAACGGAAGCGGGAACGGGAGTCCCGAGGCGTTCACCGGCGCGGACGATGCCTTTGAGGGGGATGACGCGCTTCTCGCGCAACCTGAGGCGGCGCCCGTTCCCGCGCCCTCCGAATCCGTTATCGATGAGGGCGCCTGCTTCGTCCCGGCTTTGAGCGGTGACGAGCTGACGCTCGACGAAGCCCGAAGCGACCCGGATTTCGGCGCGTTCATTCCGGGGCGCGCGCCGGACGGTTTCGCTTTTGGAAGCGCGTACCGCGTTCCGGACGGAAATTATCTCTCCGTGTCTTGGAGTGACGGGGCATACGGTTATATCGGTATCATCGTTTCCGAGGCGTCGGGCGACGATCTCAGCCGCGTCGTCAGCGCTGACGAGCGCGAGAAATATGATCTGTCCCTGTATCCCGTTCCGCGCTCGGAGTCCGTGCCCGGCGAACTGCGGGAGGTCGTCAACTCCCCCGTGTTCGCCTCAGACGAAATATCGCCCGAAATCATCCGGGCGCGCGCGTATGAATCCGGAGAGAGCGGCGCTGACTCCGGGAAATGGGTGATAAATTTCGGGCTCCTGTACGGCGGCACGCTTGTCCGCGTCAGCTCAAAAGGCATAACGCCCGGGCAGGCGTGGGATATGCTGCGGGAACTCGGCTGAACGGCGAGCGGCGGCGACGCGATTGACAAAGCCTCCCCCGCGAAGTATAATACCCGGCGGAACAGAGTTTTTTTATGGAGATTGAAGCGCGATGTTTGAATTATTCGCCGAGGGTAGGACGTTGCCGGAGGCGTACCACGGCGCGCTGTCCGCGCTGTACGACAGACACGGCGTCGTCCCGTGCCCCGATTACAACACGACGCAGATAGAGGCGTCCGCCACTTTCGTCGTAACGGAACCTCTGCGCGAGCCTATGATTTCGCGACTGTTCATCGGCGACCCGCGCTCCCTTGAGCAGTACCGTCAGGAGATCCTCGACGGCATACTCGATTTCGAGGTCGAGCGGGGCAACTGGGAGTACACATACCATCTGCGCATGGCGGAACAGCTTCCGTGGGTCGCGGATGAGCTCCGGCGCAACCCCGATTCGCGCAGGGCTGTCATTTCCACGCGGACAGAGGCGGATTCGGCATCCGGTTCCCCGGCGTGCTTGCAGTCGGCTCAGTATTTTATCAGGGAGGGCGCTTTGCACTCCAAGATTTTATTCCGCTCCAACGACGCCGCCAAGGCGGCGTTTATGAATGCGTTCGCCCTCATTATGCTGCAGGCGCGTTTGGCGGAGGAACTGGGCGTCCCCGTCGGCACGTACACGCACCGCGCGAACAGCTTCCACGTGTATGAGCGGGATTTCGCGCTGTTCGAGGGATACATCAAACGTCTGCGCTCCGGCGCGGAAACGACGTATTGCCGCGCGGGCGGCTGGGATGAGCTGATGGAGGAAGCAAGGCCGGAGATCGCGGAAATGGTGCGTAAACTGCGGGAAGGGGGGCGCTGAAACGCCCCCCTTTTCTATATCCGCGCGTCGCCCGCCTCGTACTTCGCGAAAAATCTTTCAAAGTTGCGGTGCAGGACGTTTTCAAGCGTCTCGTCGTCAAGCCCCACGGAGCGAAGCTGGCGGAGTTCCTCCGCGTGATCCCACATCGGGAAATCCACGCCGAAGAATATATGCGTGCTGTCAAAGCTCCGGAAGCCCGCTATGACCTCTTCACGCCCGCCGCAGCCGAATGTACTGCTTGTGTCGCAGTAAACGTTCGGCAGATCGGAGAGTACGCGCCGCGCTTTCTCCCATTCGCTCCAACCGCCGAAATGCGCCGCGACGATATTCAGCCGGGGAAACATTTTCGCGACGCGCGCGACGCGGACGGGGTCCGAAAATTCGTACCTGAAATCCCCGCTGTGCGTGATGAGGAACATGTTTTTTTCCTGCAAATAATCGAACACCGACAAAAGCTCGTCACAGTCCACGTAAAATTTCTGAAAATCGGGATGTAGTTTTATACCGCGCAGCCCGCCCGCGTATATGCGGCCGAGCTCTTCTCTGTATGCCCCGTACTCCGGGTGCATCGTGCCCGCGCCGATAAATTCCGGATGCTTCGCGCACGATTCCATTATGAAATCGTTGATTTTCTCCACCTGCAGGGGCGTCGTTGCAGTGGAGAACACGACGAACCGCGATACTCCCGCCTTCCCGCCGGAGCGCAGAAGCTCCTCGATTGAGCCCGTGTGCGACATTCCGTAGCCATAAAACGAGCCGATTGCGTCCGTCGCGACGCGCTCTATTTTCGACGGGAATATGTGCGCGTGCGCGTCGATGATGTTATCCAATATATCCGGTACCCCTCAATTTTCAATTACGCCTTGAAGCGCTTCGAGCACAAGGCTTTTTACAAATTCCGCATCCGCCTTGAACACTATCGCGGCGACGCCTATCTTGACCTCCGTCTCCGGGGAGCGCGCGAGTCTTACTCCCTTGCCCGCTTCCGTGACGGAGAGCATATCATAGCTCGTCGCGACAAAGGATGCCTTGATATGCCCGACGACGCCCCCCGCGGCATCGACCTCGGCGGCTATGCGCTCCAAGCCGTCGGCTGTCCGGTGACGCGCGGAGCGCGGGTCCTCCGCGCGTATTTTCAGCGCGCCGGAGATGATTACGGCTCCGTCGTGCTCACCCGCCGCGACTGCGGGGACGCCGGGCTCGGCGCTTTCAAGCTCGCGGAGAACGTCGTCGTGGTCGTGGTCGTGGTCGTGGTGTTCGTGTTCGTGTTCGTGTTCGTGCTGTCCGTGACCGTGATGCTCATGCCCGTGGCTGTGGTCGTGTTCGCGCATTTCTGTTTATACCCCCGTCGCCGCGCCCCACACGCTGTCCGGGATCCCGGACAGCGCGGATACGCGGAAAATTTTCGCGTTCGGTTCAAGGCCGAGTATGTCCGCCTCGATTTTCGCGAGCGTTTCCTCGTCCGATAAATCGCACTTGTTGATAAGCACGGCGTCGGCGCCCTCCAACTGCCCCGCTATCAGACCTTCAAGCGTCCCCACCAGTCTGTTCCACCGCGCGGCGTCCGCCAGTATCGCAATCCGCGATTCGACGCCGAGTGCATAGGCGAGATTTTCGCGCATGTTCAGCGGATACGCCACGCCCGTCGTCTCTATTACGAGAAATTCCGGGTTTTCCTTCTCCCGTATTTCGCGCGCCGCTGCCGTCAAATCCCCGGAAACCGTGCAACAGGCGCACCCGGAGAACAGATTTCTCACCGCGAGCCCGCCGGAGCGCAGAAACTTGTCGTCCACGCCGACCTCGCCTATCTCGTTTTCGATTATGACTACCCCGCCCCGCGAGACGAGATACCTTGCCATTTGCAGCAGCGCCGTCGTCTTCCCGGAACCGAGGAATCCCCCCAAAATGATAACCCTCATCGCTTGTAAAAGGCGCGCGCGTACGCCTTTGCCTCCTTCGTCAAAACTTCATTCCGCCGCGCCGTCTCGGGGTCGTCGAGAGGTCCCAGAAACATCCCGCACCACGCGTACCCCCCGCCCGGCGCGAGCGCGTCCATCGTATCGCGCGCCGATTGGCGTATCTCCTCATCCGTGACGTCGGGCGCAAGCAGGCGCCCCCTGCCGTCCCAACCCCCAGCGACGCAGAGCTTGTTCCCGAAGCGCTTCCTGATTCCCAAAAGGTCGTTGCACGTCTGCGCCGGTTCCCACATCGTAATGCCCATATCCACAAGCAAATCGAGTATCCCCTCGCATTTGCCGCAGTTGTGCATCGTCATCGGCAAGCCTCGGTCCAGCCCCATCTTCGCCCACCGCGAATGGCGCGGCACGAGGAATTCCTCATACATACCGCGCGATATGAACGGTGCCGCCCACGCCGCCGTGTCGTCCATAAACGTCAGCACGTCCGGCTTGAACAGATCGATCGTCCGCTCCGCGACGCTCATATAGAAATCGCACATGTAGTCGAGCAGTGCGTGAACCTCCTCCGGTTCCTCTATCATGGCGGTAAGCCCCTCGGAGAAGCCCATAAACTCCATAAGGTTCTGAAAATACCCGACGTGCAGGTTCATGGCGAGCGCGGATTCGGCGCGGTTTATCCTCACGCGCCCGATATCCCTTTTGACCATCGCTTCCCAGTCTATTCCGTCGAGGCGCGGCGCTTTTATGACATCGCGCCATTCCCTTATATCCCGCAGGATAAAGTTGTTCGGCTCCGGGATCAGCGCGTTCCCCGTCTCATACGTCGGGATATGGTTGACGCCCCAGTGATCCGGGCCCCCGCCGTTTATGCGGTGCCCGACGAGAATTTCCGGCTCCGCCATAACGCTCGCGGGAGGCTCTGCGCCCGGAATTACGCCGAACGTATACTCCGGTATCCATTCCGGGATTTCCCCGGACAGCATACGCAGATAATTTTCCTTTTCCGTCAGCAATCGTCCGCCCTCCTGTTCAATGCCCTGTTATTGTAGCATAAAAAACGAAGGCGTGTCAACAGGGTCGCCCTCGGGCACCACGACCGGAGCCGATAAAGCGATTTGCCGAGACCGTAGAGCCAAAAATTTTATTATTGACTTCCCGCGCCGCGCGGTGTATACTCCCCCCGTGAGCCGGTCACGAAGACCGCAAGGCTCCGGATCCGGGTAAAGCGCGGCACAGCTTCATACATGTATTTTAACCACGAAGGTTAACGCTCCGCGAGAACGCGGGGCTTGTCCGCGTGGTTTTTTTGCCGCGCGGGAGCGCGATCTCTAAGGAACAGAAAAAACGAAAAAGGAATGGTCATCAAAATGAAAAAAGCAAGAATCTCGGCTTGGCTCCTCGCCCTCGCGCTGGTATTCTCCTCCGTTGCCCTGCTCGCCGCTTGCGGCGGCTCTCCGGAAACGCCATCGTCCCCGGACGCATCCGAAAGCGTCCCCACTTCCCCGGAGGGCGATTCGGACGTCACGGCCTCCGAACCCGTCCGCGACGAGGTCATAATCGGCTTCGACAGCATTCCCACAGGCTTTGACCCGCTGACTACAAGCGGTCACGGCAGCTATGTTTCGCTGTTTTACAGCACGCTTGTCGCGCTGAACTCAGACGTAGAGGTAATACCCGACCTCGCGGAGAGCTACACGGTC
>JAITJC010000005.1 GCA_031279125.1 Oscillospiraceae bacterium | reverse complement strand
GTCGAGTATTTGCAGATTTGTGAGGCTTCCGAGAGCGTCAGGTATCTTACCCTCAAAGCCGCAGCCGTATGCCGTGAGGACGCGCAGTTTTGTCAGCGAGGCGAGACCCTCCGGTATCGCGCCGCCGAGAGGGTTGCCCGACAGCCCGAGTACCGTCAGATTTAACGGCACTCCGCCCGTGTCGAGAGCCGTTGCCGGCACCGCCGAAACCGGCACCGCGAGCAAGGCGAGCGGGATGCAACATCCAAAGCAAGTTGAAATACGGAACGGACGACAGATAAAAAGAGCGCGGGTGCCGACGGCGCGAAAGGCGGACGCCGAATCCGCTAAACCCGCCAAAGCGCCAAAGCGCATAAAGCCAACATTTTTGACGGATTCAACGGAGGGCAATCCCGCTTGAAAACGCGCGTCGAGCCGTGTATAATAATGTCTCCCGGTTTGAAAAGCGCAAAGACGCCTCCCGCCGCAGAAACGGAGAAATTCGAATGAAAGTCCTTTTGCGACTGTCCCGCGAAACCCTCGGATACAGAAAGCTCCTTGTCCTCGCCGTCGCGCTCACCGTGTCCATGACCGGGGTCAATCTGCTTATCCCCCGCATACAAATGGAGCTGATAGAAAAAATCGGCGCGGGTGCCGCGGAATCCGCCCTGCCCTCCGTCGGACGGCTCGCCCTAGCACTGCTTGCCGCCATTGTCCTGCGCGAGGTCTGCCGCGCCGCGTCCAATATATCCGCGCATCAGGCGGCATGGAACATCGTGGAGAATGTCCGCCTGAAGCTCTACGGCAAAATGCAGAGCTTCTCCACGGAGTATTTCTCCTCGGTTCACACCGGAGACCTCATGAGCCGTGTTGTCACCGACAGCGGGGATTTGGAACTGCTGTACGCGCACCTCATACCCGAAACGCTCTCCGACATTATAACGTTCGCGGGCGTGACGATCATCCTTTTCACAATGAACCCGCGCTTAGCGGCGCTCACCTGCATACCGATCCCGCTCATCGTCGTTCTCGGCAGGGTCTATTCAGCCAAGATAAGGCCGCTGTTCCGCAATCGGCAGAAATACATAGGCGAAATCAACACGAGCCTCAACGACCACTTCGCCGGGATACAGGTGGTTCGCGCGTTCGGGCAGGAGGAGCGCGCCGCCGCCAGGGTTCACGTCTCTTTCAGGAATTTCACGGTCACGCTCCTGCGGGCGCTGACGAGGGGCGCGTTTTTCAATCCCGGCGTCAATCTGCTGACGTCCTGCGGTCTTGTCATCGTTCTCGGCGCCGGGGGGTGGTTCGCGTTCAGGAACCAGACATCCGTGAGTGAAATAATCGGCTTTGTGTTCTATATCAGCCTGTTCTACGCGCCGATAGCCGGGCTTGCGGGACGCATGGAGTCCGCGCAGAGCGCCATCGCCGGCGCGGAGCGCGTCATTGAAATCCTCGACACCCCGGTTGACATAAAAACCGAGGACGGCGCCGTGGAGCTTGAGCGCTGCGAGGGGGAGATACGCTTTGACAACGTCAGCTTTCACTATGACCCGGCAAAGCCCATTTTGAAAAACATCAGCCTGACCGTAAAACCCGGCAGTTTCACGGCTCTCGTCGGTCCAACGGGCGTCGGCAAGACCACCGTCGTAAATCTCGCCGCGAGGTTTTACGACCCCGTCGAAGGTTCCGTGAGCATAGACGGTCACGATCTGCGTTCCCTGACGCTGCGGAGCCTGCGCCGGAGCATAGCCTTCGTGCCGCAAGACACGTTCCTTTTCAACACCACGCTCGCGGAAAACATCGCCTACGCCCGCCCGGAGGCGAGCCGGGAAGAGATTATCGCCGCCGCCAAAATCGCCGGGATACACGACGACATCGACGCCATGCCGGACGGCTATGAAAGCGTCACCGGAGAGCGCGGCGTCAAGCTCTCCGGCGGGCAGAAGCAGCGCGTGGCGATTGCCAGGGCGGTTCTCGCCCAAGCCCCCGTGCTGATTCTCGACGAGGCAACAAGCAGCGTGGACGCCGAAACGGAGCGCATGATTCAGCGTTCCATAGACGAACTGACAGGCACTCACACGATTATCGCGATAGCGCACCGCCTTTCCACCATCGCAAACGCGGATCAGATCGCGGTGTTCAGGGACTGCGAAATAGCGGAGCTCGGCACGCACGCGGAGCTTATGGCGCTCGGCGGGATATACCGCAAGATGTACGATCTGCAAAGCGAGGGTTAACCTCTCAAAAAAATACATTGACATAGCGCATCAGAATATCCTATACGTCAGCGGCAGTTTCCCGGGGCGCTTGATTTTTCGCGCCTGTAAAAACTTCGCGGAAATAATTTTTCCGCAAACCCCAAATTCCGTCTTGACAAACGGGCGCGCAGCGTTTAATATACTTAAAAATATTTAATTAAATATTTTTAAGTATATTGCGTAAGGAGCTTGCAAAAATGACAATCTTTGAAAAAGTCGCGAAAGCCGCCGCCGACAGGACGGGGCGCGATATTTCCGAAATCACGGCTGAAACGGACGTGCGCGACGACCTCGGCATGGATTCCCTTGACGCCGTGGAGCTTTTGATGGAGCTTGAGGAGGAATTCGGCATTTCCCTGCCGTCGGAAAAGACGGCGGAGATTAAGACGGTCGGGGAAATCGTCGCCCTTGTGGACGCCATCGCCGCCGCCGGCTGATGACCGAAATTAAACAGCTCGCGGATTTGCTCTCCGCCTATGGTCTGACGCGGCTTGAATACGAAAAAGACGGCTTGCGGATAGCCCTTGAAAGGCGCGCGGACGTCCTCTCCTCAAACCCCGCCCCGGCGGCGCGGTTCGCTTCTTCGGAACCCGCGTCGGCGTTACCGGAGCGCGCCGCCGGAACGCCCGTAAAGGCCCCGCTCGTCGGCGTCGTGTATGCCGCGCGGAGCCCCGGCGCGCCGCCGTTCGTCACCTTGGGACAGCGCGTGAAAAAGGGCGACCCGCTTTGCGTAATTGAGGCGATGAAAACCTTCTCGGAACTCCCCTCCCCCTGCGACGGCGCGGTTTCGGAAATTCTGTTTGAGGACGGGCAGCTTGCGGAATACGGCGCCGTCCTGCTCGTTGTAGGATAGGCCGCTATGCTGAAGCGCGTACTTGTCGCCAACAGGGGCGAGATTGCGGTCAGGATAATCCGCGCCTGCCGCGAGATGAATATAGAGACCGTCGCCGTGTATTCGGAGGCCGACCGCGGCGCGCTTTTCACGACGCTCGCCACGCGCGCCGTCTGCATAGGTCCCGCCCGCGCGGAGGAGAGCTATCTGAACGCGGACGCGATTTTAACCTCGGCGCTCGCCGCTAAGTGCGACGGGATACATCCCGGCTTCGGGTTTTTATCGGAGAACGCCGCGTTTGCCGCCGCCGCGCGGGAGCGGGGCTTGGCGTTCGTCGGTCCGCCGCCGGAGGTCATTACCGCGCTGGGGGACAAGAGCGCCGCGCGGCGGCTTATGCGCAAGGCCGGCGTGCCCATCGTGCCCGGCTCGGACGGCATAGCGGAGACGGCGGAGGACGCGCGGCGCGAGGCGGCGGAGCTCGGATATCCCGTTCTCGTCAAGGCCTCGGCGGGCGGCGGCGGGCGCGGGATACGCCGCGCCGATTCGGAGCGCGGCATCGAAACCGCGTTCGGCGAAGCCTCCGGGGAAGCGCTCGCCTGTTTCGGGGACGGCGGCGTCTACATAGAAAAGCTCATTGAAAACCCAAGGCATATAGAGTTCCAAATACTCGCCGATTCGTTCGGCAATATCATTCACCTCGGGGAGCGCGACTGCACGCTCCAGCGCCGCAACCAAAAGGTGCTGGAAGAAGCGCCCTCTCCGTCGCTCGGCAAGGATATGCGCTTTGAGCTCGGGGAAGCGGCCGTCCGCGCCGCGCGCGCTTCAGGCTACGTGAACGCCGGGACGGCGGAATTCATCCTCGACGGCGAGGGCAATTATTATTTCATAGAGATGAACACGCGCATACAGGTGGAGCATCCCGTCACGGAGATGATAACGGGCGTGGACATAGTGCGCGAGCAGCTTCACATCGCGTCCGGCCTGCCGCTCCGCTGCACGCAGGAGGACATCAAGTTCTCCGGTCACGCCATAGAGTGCCGCGTGAACGCGGAAAGTCCGGAGGACGGCTTTCTCCCCTGCCCCGGCAGAATCGGCTTTCTCCATCTGCCCGGCGGCTTCGGCGTACGTGTCGATTCCGCCGCGTATCCGGGCTGTGAGGTGACGCCCTACTATGACTCTATGCTCGCCAAGGTCATAGTCCACGGCAAAACGCGCAACGAGGCCATTCTGCGTATGCGCCGCGCGCTGGAAGAGCTTTTAATCACAGGCGTTAAGACGAACCTCGGATTGCTGTATATGCTGATGTTCTCCACCGATTATCTCGCCGGGAAAACGGATACGGGTTTCATAGAGCGCAATCTCGACGCCATTCTGCGCCCCGTCGAAAAGGATATGATGCTGTGAGCGACAATATTTTTTCCGCTTTCTCGGAGCGCCGCCGCACGCTGAACGCCCTCAAAAAAACCCGTGAGCGCGGCCGCGCCGCGTCCCCGCCGATCTGCCCTCTCTGCGGGCGGGCGGCGGGGAAAACCGCCCTGCATCTGTGCCCTGAGTGCGGGCATCACTACTCTATGCCCGCGAGGGAGAGGCTCGACAGGCTTTTCGACGCCCCCGGCGGCGCGGCTTCGGGAGCGGGCGCTCTTTTTGAGGACATCCCGCGGCGCAACCCCATCGGTTTTCCGGGATACGACGAAAAGCTCGCGGAGGCGCGCGCCAAAACGGGTCTCCGCGACGCGTTCCTTTGTCGGGAGGGTTCCGTTTCCGGCAGACGCGTGATAGCGCTCGCGCTGGAGCCGTCCTTTATGATGGGCAGCATGGGCACAGCCGTGGGGGAAGGCGTCACGCGCGCCTTTGAGCGCGCCGCCGCGGAGGGCGTCCCGCTCATCGTGTTTTCGGCGAGCGGCGGCGCGAGGATGCAGGAGGGGATGTTCTCGCTCATGCAGATGGCGAAAACGGCGGCGGCGGCGCGGGCGTTTTCCGATTCCGGCGGGTTTTATATCTCCGTGATGGCAAACCCCACCACGGGCGGCGTTACGGCGAGCTTCGCGTCCCTCGGCGATGTCATACTCGCCGAACCGGGCGCGCTAATCGGCTTCGCGGGGCCGCGCGTGATAGAGCAGACGATGGGGTCAAAACTGCCGGAGGGCTTCCAGCGCGCGGAATTTCAGCTTGAGCACGGCTTCGCGGACGCCGTCGTCCCGCGCTCCGAAATGCGCGGCGCGATAGCGCGTCTGCTGAGGCTTCACCCGGAAAAAGGGAGGCGGGCGCCCGAATGAACGCGAACGAAAGCACGCCCTTCGAGCGCGTACTGCTCGCGCGCCGCCGGGACCGCCCCCGCGCGCGCGACTATATCTCAGAGCTTTTCACGGATTTCTTCGAGACGCGCGGGGATCGCCTGTACGGGGACGACGGCGCCGTGCTATGCGGCGTTGCGCTGTTTGACGGACTGCCCGTGACCGTCGCGGGGAACGTCAAGGGCGTGGACCTCGAATCCAATCTCGCGTCGAACTTCGGCATGGCGTCCCCGGAGGGCTACCGCAAATTCCTGCGCGCCGCGCGGCAGGCGGAGAAATTCGGGCGTCCCGTCGTCACGTTCATCGACACGCCGGGCGCTTACCCCGGCTCAGGGGCGGAAGAGCGCGGTCAGGGAGAGGCGATAGCCCGATGCCTTTTCGAGCTGTCGGCGCTGAAAACGCCCGTCGCCGCCGTCCTGACGGGCGAGGGCGGTTCCGGCGGGGCGCTCGCGCTGGGACTTGCCGACGCTGTCATAATGTTTGAAAACGCCGTGTATTCCGTGCTTTCCCCGGAGGGATTCGCGTCTATACTGTGGAAAGACGCGTCCCGCGCCGCCGAGGCCGCCGCCGTTATGAAGCTCACCGCCTCTGATTTGCTCGGCTTCGGCATGGCGGACGCCATAGTCCGCGAACCGCCCGGCGGCACCGCGAACAAGGCGGCGATGGCGCGCGCCCTGCGCCCCGTTCTGCGCCGCTCTCTCGAAGAGCTTCGCGCCATTGACGCGGGGGAGCTCGCGCGGCGGCGGCGCGAGCGGTACCGCAAATTTTAGACCCTTTCAAGGAGGCTTTGCTTTGAGGATTTTGGGAACTGGCGGCGCGCTGCCCTCAAATGAGGTCGGAAACGGCGCGTTTTCCGCCCTCGCGGACACAAGCGACGAGTGGATAGTTTCGCGCACGGGCATACGCTCGCGGCGCATATCGTCCGGCGACACGGCGCTATCCCTCGCGCGCTCCGCGTCAGAGCGCGCGATTGCCTCAGCCGGGATACGGAGGGAGGACATTTCCCTTGTCGTCTGCGCGAGCGTGACGGGCGAGACGCTGACACCGTCCCTCGCCTGTCTTCTGCAGCGCGACCTCGGCCTGCGGGAGGACAATATCCTCGCGTTCGATATCAACGCCGCCTGCACGGGCTTCATCTATGCGCTCGGGCTCGCGCGGGAGTTCCTGCGCCCCGGGGGGTACGCGCTTCTCGTCGGCAGCGAGGTGCTTTCCCGCGTGACGGATTTCACGGACAGATCGACATGCGTGCTGTTCGGGGACGGCGCGGGCGCCGTCGCGGCAGAGGCCTCGGACGGGGAATTTCACTTCGTCTCCGGCGCGCGCGGCGACGGCGAATCGCTTGTGATCGGTTCCATACCCCCCGCGCCCAACCCGTTTTCAGCTGCGCGCGCCTCTCCCCCGCCGCCGCTCATACGCATGAACGGGCAGGAGGTTTTCCGCTTCGCCGTGGAGTCTATGACGAAGAGCATACTCTGCGTGACGGAGCGCGCGGGGCTCGCGCCGGGCGACATTCATCACTTCGTCTGTCATCAGGCGAACCGCAGGATCATAGAAAGCGCCGCCCGGCGTCTCGGCGCCCCGCCGGAACGCTTTTTTATGAACATAGAGCGCCGGGGGAACACGTCGGCGGCGAGCGTGCCTCTCGCGCTCGACGAGCTGAACGCCTCCGGGCGTCTGCTGCGAGGGGAGCGCGTGGTGCTGTCGGGCTTCGGAGGCGGGCTGACGTACGGCGCGGTATATATGATTTGGTAAGGAGGACACAGGCGTGAAACTGTTGAGCGAAATCCTCGGCATAAAATACCCGATAATTCAGGGCGGCATGGCGCAGATTGCGACGGGGCGCTTCGCCGCCGCGGTCTCGAACGCGGGCGCGCTCGGCGTTATCGGCACGGGCGGCTTTTCGCCGGAGGATCTGCGCCGCCACATACGCGAGGCGCGCGAGCTCACCGATAAGCCCTTCGGCGTGAATATCCTGCTGCTGCACCCGGAGGCGCGCGAGCTCGCGGAAATCGCCGCCCGCGAGCGCGTCTCCGCCGTCACGACAGGCGCGGGCGACCCGGGGGGCTTTATACCGATGTGGAAAGACGCCGGCATACTCGTGTTACCCGTCGTCGCGGCGGCGGCTCTCGCGCGGCGCGTGGAGCGCGGCGGGGCGGACGCCGTAATAGCGGAGGGCACGGAAAGCGGCGGCCACGTCGGGGAGACGGCTACGATGGCGCTCGTGCCGTCCGTCGCCGCCGCCGTAGATATACCGGTGATAGCGGCGGGCGGGATAGCCTCCGGGGCACAGCTTCTCGCGGCGCTCGCGCTCGGTGCCGTCGGCGCTCAGATAGGTACGCTGTTTCTCGTCTCGGAGGAATGTCCGATCCACGAGAACTATAAAAAAGCGCTTGTCGAGGCCCGCGACGGCGGCACGACCGTCACGGGGCGGGGCGCCGGGGTGCCCGTGCGCGTGCTGAAAAACCGCATGGCTCGCGATTATATAAAGCTCGAAAAGGACGGCGCGGAGCGCGAGGAGCTGGAACGTCTTACGCTCGGCTCCCTCCGCCGCGCCGTGCGCGACGGCGACACGAACGGCGGCTCCCTTATGGCGGGGCAGGTCGCGGGACAGCTCACGGGCGTGCGGCCCGCCGCGCAGCTCCTTGACGCGCTGATGCGCGAATACGACGCCGCGCGGCGGCGCGTTTCGGAGATAAGCGAGGCGATGCCCGTATGAAAACGGCGTGGCTCTACGCCGGGCAGGGCAGTCAGAAACCCGGCATGGGGCGCGATTTTTACGACACATTCCCCGAAACGCGCGAAATATTCGAAAGCCCGGCGGCGGGGCTCGACCTGCGCGCGCTGTGCTTTGAGGCGGACGCCGGGACGCTCGCGCGGACGCGCCACACCCAGCCTTGCATGGCGGCGTTCGCCGCCGCCGTTACGCTCCTGCTGAAAAACGCGGGGCAAAGACCGGACTTCGCGGCGGGGCTTTCGCTCGGGGAATATTCCGCGCTTCACGCCTCCGGGGTGTTCGGGTACGAAACGCTTCTCGGCTTGCTCGCGTTCCGGGGACTGGCTATGGAGCGCTCGGCTATGGGGATACCGTCCCGAATGACAGCCGTGCTCGGGCTTGGGGACACTGATATTTCCCGCGCCGTGGAGGACGCGTCGCCGCTCGGCGTCGTCGCGGTGACGAACCGCAACTGCCCCGGACAGACGGTAATCGGCGGGGAGGAACGCGCCGTGCTGGCGGCGGAGCAAATCTGTCTCTCCCTCGGCGCGAAACGCTGTCTGCCGCTCGACACTTCCGGACCGTTTCACACGCCCCTGATGGAAAGCGCGTCGGTTCAGCTGCGCGAAAAGCTCGGCGAAACAGAGCTTTCCCCGCAGGGCGTCCCCGTTGTATTCAACGCGACGGGAGAGCTCGCCCCGGACAGCGAAGCGCGCGAGCTGCTCTGTCTCGGCGTGCGCTCGCCCGTACTGTTTGAAAAAACCATCGGGACACTCGGCGCGCTCGGCGCGGAAGCCGTCATAGAGATCGGCCCCGGACGGGCGCTCTCCGGCTTCGTCCGCAGGAGCGCGCCGGACATGCGCGTCATTTCCATAGAAAGCGCGGAGGATTTCAAAAAAGCCGCAGATTCGGGTTTCGCGCCTCAGGCGCGTCCCTCGTGAAAGGATTGATTTTAATGTCAGAGCTCAAAACGGCGCTCGTCACGGGCGGCGGGCGCGGGATAGGCCGCGCCGTATGCCTCGCGCTCGCGCGGGGCGGCGCGAGCGTCGCCGTAAATTACGCGAGCGGGGAAGCCCGCGCGGCGGAGACCGCCGCCATGATAGATGCCGCCGGGGGGCACGCGGTTATCGTCCGCGCGGACGTGTCGGTTTTTTCGGAGTGCGAGGAGATGTTCGCTCGGGTCCGGGCGGAGCTCGGCGAGGTCGATATACTCGTGAACAACGCCGGCATAACGCGCGACAACCTTCTGCCCCGTATGACGCCGGAGGAATTCGCGTCCGTCCTCGGCGTAAATCTGTCCGGCGCGTTCCATTGCCTGAAGCTCGCTTCGCGCGGGATGATAAAAAACCGGCGCGGGCGTATCGTGAACATCGCGAGCGTCGCCGGGCTCGTCGGCAACGCGGGGCAGACGAATTACGCCGCGAGCAAGGCGGGCGTCATCGCGCTCACGAAGTCGGCGGCGCGAGAGATGGCAAAGCGCGGCGTCACGGTGAACGCCGTCGCGCCCGGCTTCATAGAGACGGATATGACCTCCCCCCTCGGAGAGGACATTCGCGCGGAGATGCTGAAAAACATACCGGAAGGGCGCTTCGGCGCGCCGGAGGACGTCGCCGCCGCCGTCGCTTTCCTGTGCTCGGACGCGGCGGCGTATATAACGGGGCAGGTGCTTGCCGTGGACGGCGGCATGACGATGGGGGGTTGACGTTTGAAAATGTCCGCAGCTTCGGAAAGGCGGCGCGTCGTCATCACGGGCATGGGCGCGCTCACTCCCATCGGGTATACGCATACGGATTTTTGGGCGGCGGCAAAGCGCGGCGACTGCGGCATAGCGCCCATAACGGCCTATGACGCCTCGAAACAGGCCGTCAGGCTCGCCGCCGAGGTGCGGCTTGATACAGAGGCGTTCGTGCCGGAGCGCGAGGCGCGCAAGATGGACCGCTTCACCCTTCTGGCCGTCATAGCCGCGCGCGAGGCCGTGTCGGACAGCGGGATCACGTCCGATAACACGGACACGGCGCGCGCGGGCGTCGTCATAGCCTCCGGCATCGGCGGACTCGGGACCATAACGCGCGAGCACACGCGCGGGGAGGAGCGCGGCTATGACCGCGTCTCTCCGTTCTTCATCCCCATGGCGATAGCGAATATGGCGGCGGGGCGCGTTGCCATCGAGTCCGGTTTCCGCGGCCCGTGCTCTTGCGTTGTGACCGCCTGTGAGGGCGGGACTCGCGCCATCGGGGAGGGGCTTCGCGCCATACGCCACGGCTACGCCGACGTCATGCTCTGCGGCGGCGCGGAGTCGTGCGTCACGCCGCTTGCCATAGGCGGCTTCACATCTATGAAGGCCATGCATGAGGGCCATGACCCGGCGCGCGCGTCGATACCGTTCGACAGGGAGAGAAGCGGCTTTGTCCTCGGGGAGGGCGCGGGTATGCTGATGCTTGAGGAACTCGGTCACGCCAAGGCGCGGCGCGCGCGGATATACGCCGAGCTCATAGGTTACGGCGACTCTTGCGACGCTTACCACATAACAGCCCCCGACCCGTCCGCGGACGGCGCGGCGAGCGCCATTGAGAACGCCCTGCGCGACGCGGGGCTCTCCCCTTCTGACATCGGCTACATCAACGCCCACGGCACGTCCACGCAGCTCAACGATCGCTGTGAGGCAATCGCCATCCGCCGCGTGTTCGGGGACGCGGCGCGCGTGCCCGTCAGCTCCACGAAGTCCATGACGGGGCATCTGCTCGGCGCGGCGGGGTCTGTGGAGGCAATCGTCTGCGTGAACGCCGCGCGGGAGGGCTTCCTGCCGCCGAACATAAATCTGCGCGAGCGCGGCGAGGAGTGCGATTTGAACATCGTCACGGGCGCGGGACGGAGCGCCGATATAAAATACGCGCTGTCGGACTCGTTCGGCTTCGGCGGGCACAACGGCGCCGTGATCGTCGCCCGCCACGACGAACCATAACGCGAAAGGAGTACGCTTATGAAGCTCACAATCGACGAAATCCGCGAAATACTCCCGCACAGATACCCCTTCCTGCTCATAGACCGCGTGGAGGAGTGCGAGCCGGGGAAGTACGCCCGCGCCATCAAATGCGTGACGGCGAACGAGCCCTTTTTCGCGGGGCATTTCCCCGGATACAGCGTCATGCCCGGCGTGCTGATTTTGGAGGCGCTCGCGCAGACGGGCGCCGTCGCCCTGCTCTCCGAGCCCGAAAACCGGGGCAAAATCGCCCTTTTCGGCGGCGTGAAACAAGCGCGCTTCCGCGCCCCCGTCGTCCCCGGCGACGTCCTGACGCTCGAATGTACGCTGACGCGCCGCATGGGAAGCGTCGGGCGGGGCGAGGCGTCCGCATCGTCGGGGGGCGCCGTCGTCTGCGCGGCGGAACTCAGCTTCGCCGTCACGGACAGACAAACATAAACGGAAAGAGGGATTCGCAATGCTCAAACCGGAGGGGCGGCGCTCTTTGGAAAGCGCGTTCCGGGATGTCTATAAAAAGTTCAAGCTCCAATTTTATAAAAAGATTTTCGGAAAATTCGAGACGCGGGAAGCGAGCCTTTCCGCGGTGGAGACCTTTTGCGTGGAGGCCGTTCACGCCCTCGGGGAACCGACGGTCAATGAATTCGCGCGGTTTGTCAGCATCTCCCCCGCCAACGCGGCGTACAAGGTGCAAAATCTGATAGAAAAGGGCTATGTCACAAAAGAGCGCTCCGCGAGCGACAGGCGCGAGTATCACCTGCGTTTGACGGAGCGCTTTTACGAATATTACAGCGTGAACACCGATTACGTGGAAGTTGTCGCCGCCCGCATACGCGAGCGCTTCAGTCCGCAGGAGACGGCGGCATTTGAATATATGCTGAACGTCATAGCGGATGAGCTTATGCCGGAAATCCCGGTGTAAAAGGCCGCGCCCTCCGGGGGTTTACACCTCCGGTTCCGCTTCCCCCTCCGCGTATTCCCCGCCGTCCTCAACAAGCGTCAAAAGCCTGTGCAGTATCGCCGCGACTTCCGCTCTCGTCGCCCTGCCTTTCGGGTCGAACACGTTCCCCGGCCTGCCTTGCACTATGCCGTTCCCGTGCGCCCACGCCACGGCCTCCCGCGCCCAGTCCGCTATGACATCCGAATCGTCGAACGGCACGGCGCCCGCGATGCCCGCGATGGCTTCAAGCTCCGGGTGTACGCCGTTTGACGCCGCCCATTCGACGTAACGGTACAGCACCGTCACAATCTCTTGCCGCGTTATCTCCGCGTCGGGCGCGAAAAGGTTCTCCCCCACGCCGAGGACTATGCCGTTCGACGCCGCCCACGCCACGGATTCGGAGTACCACAGCCCCGATTCGACATCCGCGAATACGCCGCTGTCGTTCACCCACTCTCCGCCGCCAGCGAGACGGTACAGCACCGTCACCAGCATGGAGCGCGTCATGGGCATCCCCGGAGAGAACGTGTCCTCTCCCGTGCCTGTGAACAGGCCGCGCTCATAGGCGAATTCCACATCGGAGTAAAACCAGTCGTCCTCACTCACGTCTGTGAACGGGTTGTGATTTACGCGCTCTCCCCCCTCGCCGGGGACGCCGCTTTCGGCGCTGTCTTCCCCGCCGTCCTCTTCTTCGCCGTCTTCCCCGCTGTCTTTGCCGTCATTGCCGCCGTTGTAATCCGAAAGCGGGAAGTATACCACCGCCTTGTACAGGGCTTCTATCTCCGCGTCCCCGGCGGGTATCGTTATCGCGCCTTCCGAGGCGGCGGGGAGCGCCACGCCATATCCCGTGTTCTCGCGCCAGCCGGCAAACGTCTGCCCGGAGGGGGCGGAGTCCGCTTTGATTGTCACGGTATCGCCGGCTTTGTACTCTCCCCATGTCTCGCCGTCGTAATCGCCGCCCGTGATCACGCCGTTCTTGACCGTCAGCCAAGCGTATCGCAGCGTCACGCGGGCTATCTGGCTCCGGCGCGCCGATATTTTATTGCCCGTCGCGGCTCCGTCCGTATTCGTCACAACGCACCAGTAATACAGCGTGCCGGGCGCGTCCGTCGGGACGTCATACGACGCGGAGGACGCGCCGGTTATCGCCCGGCCCGAATTGAAGTCCGGCGCGGCGCTCGAATTGTACTCCGCTTCCGTGCCTGTGTACCACTGATACGTCAGAGTCCCCATGTCGCCGCGCGGCTCGGCGCTGATTGTAAGCGTGTATTCCACGCCGACGAAACCCTCTTCTATCTCTGCCGGGTTCGTGTTGATTTTCGGCGGCGCGGCGTGTACGGGTTCCGAAACGACGACTTCGACGGTCGCCGTGCAGCCGTGCGGGTTTGTGAAATAATCCGGTAGAGTGTTGAGCGCCGCCGTGAAGGTGTAACTGCCCGCTTTACCCGGATCAAACGTGTCTGTGTCCGTCCAGCTTGTCACG
The DNA here is from genome assembly GCA_031279125.1 of Oscillospiraceae bacterium. Classification (GTDB taxonomy): domain Bacteria; phylum Bacillota; class Clostridia; order Oscillospirales; family Oscillospiraceae; genus JAIRRO01. The sequence continues at coordinate 945 of JAITJC010000005.1, read as the reverse complement.
GGGACGGTTACGGTCCGGCCGTTTTCGGCGTTTGCCGTGACGCCGCCTGTGTATGTCGAGTTCAGAGCTGAAATCACTGCGGCGGCGGCGGCGTATGGCGGCGTCCCGTATCCCGCCACGCCGCCATTGATGTCCTCCAACGCCGCAAAGCCTGTGATGTGCGCGCCCGACACCGTGAAGCTGAGTGTGTAGGTCTTCTCTTTGAGATCGCCGTTTTCCGCATCCGCCGAGCCGCTGACGGTGAGCGCCGCCGTGTAGGTTATAGCCGCGCCGTCCGTTCCCGGGACAAGGCCGGGCGCGGGCGATACGGTGATTTCGGCTGTGCCGTCTTTCGCGATTGACAGGGCGCCGGGGCTTACTGTGAACGCGCCGGAGTTATCGCCGGACAGCGTGAGCGCGAGTGTTCCCGTGCCGCCATTGGAGACGCCGATGTTTGTAATCGTAACGGTTTTGCTCTCCGGCGTGTAGCCGTAACTCGCGCCGGTGAACGCGTGGCCGGAGGCGTCGAGCGTCACGCCGTGGACGATGTCGTTGACGCGGACGATTACCTCCGCCGTGAGGCTGCCCGGAATACTGTAGTTGCCGGGTTTTACTTCAATCGTCCCCAGCGTCGCCACGAACGCGTACTCGCCGGGGTTGAAGGCGTTGTATGGGTCTGTACCTTCCGCCCACGCCGTGACGGGTACTTCCACCGAGCCGCCGGCATATTTCGCCGTGACCTTCGGATACTCCAAGAGCAGTGTCGCTGCGACCTTCTCAGCGTCGCCGTAAGCGGTTTTTTCATCATCGGTGAATTCACCCGCCCTACCCGCGAGCACGCTTGCGGGATTCTCAAACGCTGCTATCGCCGCCGGGTTCACTGTGAAGCTCACACTGAACGACGCCGTTATGTTGTTCCCGCCCGTGACGGTCACAGTCTCGACGTATGTCCCGGCGTCAAGACCG
>JAITJC010000057.1 GCA_031279125.1 Oscillospiraceae bacterium | reverse complement strand
TTTCATCCCGCTTCTCAACCGGAATTCGCTCGAAATACTCACGGACTGCAAGGCGGAGAAGTTCCTGGAAAACGCGGAGGCGCCCGCGTCGTTCCAGTTCATGCGGACGGGATATTTCGCCGTGGACGGCAAGCTCTCGCGCCCCGGCGCTCCCGTGTTCAACCGCTCCGTCGCGCTGAAAGACGGGTATAGACCCGGGTTGTCGTAAAAGGGGGCATCAAAGCGCAAAAGGAAAAAAATTAAAAGAAATTTAAGAATAATATAAGCTGTTTCTTAGGATACATCTGTTAATATACCCTCAAGAGTCTGTGCGGGGGTGTTGTGTATGGAAATGGAACTGCTTGCGGCGCTCACGGGCGCGGTGGGAACACTGCTGAAAGCTTTCAGCGGATATTTTATCGCCATCGCGCTTTTCGCGTTTTTCAAAGAGCGGGGATTTAAGCGCTCTCCGCCGAAAACGCGCTTCGCGGCGCTCATCGCCGCGCGGAATGAGGAAGCCGTAATCTCCGGCATCGTGGAGAGCCTGAAAAATCAGGATTATCCGCCGGAGCTTTGCGATATATACGTGATACCGAACAACTGCAAGGACGGAACGGAGACCGCCGCCCTCGCCGCAGGGGCGAAAATCATACGCTGCCGGAGGCCCGTGCGATATAAGGGCGACGCCCTGAACCAAGCGTTTGAGGAACTCGCGAATATGGAATACGACGCGTTCTGCGTGTTCGACGCCGACAATATCGCGTCTCCCGCCTTCCTTTCGGAGATGAATGACGCGTTTGCTTCCGGCGCCCTCGTCTGCAAAGGGAGACGTATGGCGAAAAATCCTTACGACTCGGCGACGGCGGGCTGTTACGCGATATATTTCGAGCTTTTCAATATATTTTTCAACCGAGCCCGTTCCCGCCTCGGACTGTCGGCCAAAATAGACGGAACGGGCTTTGCCGTCACGCGGAAGGCTGTTGAAATCCTCGGCGGCTGGAAAACCTCGGCGATTACGGAGGACGCCGAATTCGCGGCGCAGCTCGCGTACGCCGGCATACGTGTCGCGTGGGTGCCGCGCGCCGTTACATATGACGAGCAACCGACCTCGCCCCCGGAGTCCGTTATCCAGCGTATGCGCTGGTGCAGCGGTCTGATCGATGTCGCGAAGCTTCGTCTGCCCGCGCTCTTAAGCCGCCGGAGAGCCGCGCCCCGCGCGGGGGCGGGGGAGAGATGTTTGCGATTTGACAGCTTTATGATACTTATCTCCCCGGTAATTCAGCTCGTCAGCCTTATTCCGGCTATTCTCGCCCCTGTGTTTCGGCTCCTGTCGGGAAAGCTTGAAATCCTTCCCGTCTTGGCGGCGCTTGCCGTTTTATATACGGTTGTCGCGGCGTTCGCCGCGGCGCTGTCGGCGTACGCCGGATACGGGTTGCGTCGTATGGCGCGGAGCGTCCCGGCGTTTCCGCTGTTTATGGCGTCGTGGCTGCCGATACTCGTGGCGGCGTTTTTCCGCAGGACGTCGAGCTGGCGCGAAATGCGACGCGCGGCGGCGCTTCCGCAACGAGCGGAAGAGCGCCGCCGCGCAGCCCCCCGCGCGCCTGTCGCGCGGGGGGCATGACGGAAAACATCGCGCGGGCTGATTGGTATTGTCGACAGGGGTTCGGAGTGGAGCGGGATACGAGAATCGAACTCGCGTTTTCAGCTTGGGAAGCTGACATTCTGCCATTGAACTAATCCCGCGCGAATTGTACCCCGCCGAAAGCGGGGTACAATCGAAACCGGCGCGAAATGGTGGACGATAACGGACTTGAACCGCTGACCCTCCGCACGTCAAGCGGATGCTCTACCAGCTGAGCTAATCGTCCGCGCCGCGGCTTGCTTTCTTTTCGCGGCTGAAGCGTCCCTTTTGCCCCTGCCGCCGCCATATGATATACTGCCGCGCGCCGCTTGTCAATACCTTTCGAGAAAAACTTTGTTACTCGGTCTCCGGCTCGTCGTCGAACTCGAATTCGAGCTTTTCGCCGCACTTGGGGCACACGACGCTGCCGCTTTCAATTGAGTCCTCATCAACGGAGAGATCCTCTCCGCAGGACGGACAACTGACCTCGTAAATTACCCCGTCCTCATCTCCGCAGCAATCGCAGTCTTCATCGTCGTCATCATCGCCGAAAACGACCTCCTCGATGTTCTCAAGGCCCTCCGCGAGATCGTCAAGCTCCTCTTCAAACTCGGAGATGCTTTCCCCAAGCTCGTCAATTTCCTCCGCTATGCCGTTAAGCGCGTTGATTATCGCCGTGAACAGCTTGCCCTCTTTTGTCTCGGCGTCGATTTCCAGCCCCTCCGCCAGGCCCTTCAGGTATGAAACAGTCTCAATAGCTGACATTTTATTTTCTCCTTAAAATAATTAGTGGATAAATCTGAGCGGGTTTAACCTTTGGCGCGTTCCAGATACTCGCCGGTGCGCGTGTCGATCCGGATTTTCTCGCCCTCTTCTATGAACAGCGGCACCTTGACGTCCGCCCCCGTCTCGACTGTCGCGGGCTTCGTGACGTTTGTCGCCGTGTCGCCCTTGAGGCCGGGATCCGTCCGCGTGACCGCAAGCTCCACGAAATTCGGCGGCTCCACGAGAAACACCTTGCCTTTGAAGCTTGACACGGTGCAGGTCATATTCTCTTTGACGAAGCGGAAGCTGTCGCCGAGGAGTTTCTCGTCTATGGGCTCAAGCTCATAGCTCTCGCTGTCCATAAAATAGTACAAGTTCCCATCGCTGTAGCTGTATTCCATTTCCCGGCGATCGACGAAAGCGTTTTCAAACTTGTCCGTCGGGTTGAACGAGGTCTCCACGACGGCACCCGTGATGACGTTCTTTATCTTTGTCCGCACGAAAGCGGCTCCCTTTCCGGGCTTCACGTGCTGGAATTCGACGACCTGCATAACCTTGCCGTCCATTTCAAACGTGATCCCGTTCCTGAAATCGCTTGCGGATATCATAGCTGCGCCCTCCTAAGTTTTTCATTACGCAAAACGACCTAATACCGCGCGGCTTACCGCGAGGCCATCGTATCGTGCGGATTAATAATATCACGCCGCGCGACGGCTGTCAATATTTTTAGAGCCCGACTATAAAAGCGGCGGCGTCGGAAGAAGACGCCGCCGCTTTAACGGATGTGACGCTCGAATTATTTCGCTTTTTTGTTTTCGTCTACCCAGTCCAGGTCGCGGCGCGCCTGCCCGAAGGCCTCTCCGCCCTCCGGTACGCCCCACATCGGGGGCGGCGGGGGAGCGTCCTTGCCGTCGCCGCCGGCGGGAGGCGCGAAGTTCTTCATCATCTCAGCCATGCGCGCGGCGGCCTTTTCCTCGCGCTCCGGCGCGGTGAGGCAGTAATCCTCAATCGTCGCGTTCTGTCCGCGGAGCTGCGCGGCACGCTGCTCGCCCGTGTTGTGGTCGGGCAGGACGATGACGCGCCCGGTCTCGATGCCTTCCTTGAGTATCTCGCCGAGTTCGACGGGGTCGATGCCCGTCGCGTGAATCGCGCGGAGCGTTTTCATCGTGCCCTCAGAGACGTGGTAGCCCGTGTTGCGCAGATTCTCCGGGCGGTATTTCTCGGCGTTGCCGATGTTGGAGTTGATGTTGCCGGGGCAAAGAACCGTGGCACCCGCGCCGTAGGGCTTGAGAGCCTCGGCGTAGCTGTACATCAGGTTGTTGACGGCGGCTTTCGCGGCGGAGTAAGGGCCTGTCGTGGAGCCTGCCATGAACGCGCCCATGGACGAGGTGGTGGCGACGTGGAACTCCTCTTTATTCCCGTAGGCCTTGATCATGCGCGGAACGAAGATGAGCAGCCCGTTCACGACGGCGTTGAAACAGACGCCGACGACCCAGTCGAAATCGTCGAACGTGGATGCCTCGATGGGGCCGAACGAGTTGACGCCCGCCGTCTGGATAAGTAAGTGCGGAGGTCCGCCGAAGACATCCTCGACAAGATCCGCCGCCTGCGTGTACGCCGCGCGGTCGGTGAGGTCGAGCTTGATGGACAGGACATCGTCGCTGTCAACGCCGGAGTATGAGATGATCTCACTCACAGCCTTGTCAAGCGCGTCCTGGCGGACGTCCGCGATGGCGACCTTCATGCCCGCCTTCGAAAACACCTTCGCCTGCCCGAGCCCCGCTCCGGAGGCCCCGCCTGTGATGAACGCAATTTTTCCCGCAAAATTTTTCATGTATTGTACAACTCCTTAAATAAAAATGTGTGGGGAACTTTCGCTGACGGTATTATAAACCGAGGCGTCGGATTATGCAACAACTTTTTTTGAAGGTTGTTTATTGCTCGAAAGGGTTAAATGCCGAGCGGACGGCGGCGTCCTCGGTGTCCCGGTTCGTGTACCCCCCCGCGCGCCGCCATCCCGAGGGGCATCCTCGTCCTCGTCTTGCGGCTGGCGCCGCTCCCCCAAAACGAAAAAAACAACAAAAAATGAAAAAACCGCTTGACGTTTCCAAAAACGTGTCGTATAATGTCGGCACATTCCGACAAAACCAATTTGGCATACCCGCTTCAGGGGTACCCCTGAAGCGGAAAAGCGCGAACCCCCTCGCCTCACCGAAGTGAGGCGAGGGAAACGCTCTGGAGGCGGAAAGGGCGGGACTCGCGCCCGGCGGCCGGGGCGGGCGCGTCAGACGGCAGAGTCCGGGAACCCGTCCGAGGCGGGGGCGCCCTTGCCCCG
>JAITJC010000054.1 GCA_031279125.1 Oscillospiraceae bacterium | reverse complement strand
AACTTCGCACCCGACCGGCCTGCGGCCAATCCGCAAAAACGCTGCATACCCCCGGCTTCCCACCCCTGGAGACGCACGGCTTTTTCTGCTTTCGTCCGCAGCCGGCCTCACCGCGCACCCGTTTCCGCTTAGCTGCCCTCCCCTTGTCAAGGGTAGGGTGGAGATTTGCGCAGCAAATACTACCCGACCTTGACAACGCTCCTTTGTTACAATGTGTCAAGGGGGGGGGGAGCAGCCCCCCCTTGGCCACCCGTTCCCACGCCTTCTTTCGTACCCCTCTTCTTCGCTTATCTTGTCTTTTTTTTGAGACAATATCAAAAACGCTTGACAGCAAATTTTACGGTGTTCTTACAAAAGCCTGTCAAAATAGCGCGATTTGTGATATTATCGTGTGCAATCAGACAGCGCTTCAAGGAGATGATACTGTGCCAGAAAATACGCCGATGATGCGGCAGTACAACGAAATCAAGGCGAAAAACCCGGACTGCCTGCTGTTTTTCCGGCTTGGGGATTTTTACGAGATGTTCGGCGACGACGCTCTCGCGGCCTCGCGGGAGCTCGACCTTACGCTGACAACGAGGGACCGCGCGACGGAGAACCCCGCGGAGCGCGTGCCGATGTGCGGCGTGCCGCACCACTCCTCCGAGGCGTACATCGCCCGCCTCGTCGCGCGCGGATACAAGGTTGCGATCTGCGAGCAGCTTGAGGACCCCAAGACGGCGAAGGGGCTTGTGGACCGCGACATCATAAGGATCATAACGCCCGGCACGGTGACAGAGACGAGTATGCTCGACGAGGGCGCGCCGAATTACCTCGCCGCCGTGTACGCCGCGGACGGTGCCGCCGCCGTATGCCGCGCGGACATTTCGACGGGTGAAATGTCCGTCGTCTCCGTGCCGGGCGGCGACCTCGCGCGTCTGCGCGCCGAGCTTGCGGTCATATCCCCGCGCGAGGCGATACTCAGCGGGCGCGCCGCCGGGGACGGCGCGATCCCGGAGCTTCTGGAGCGCCTCGGCTGTTTCACGCGGGCGGAGGACGCGCGCTTCCGCGAGGAGCGCGTCTCGGCGGCTTTGATCGGGAGCTTCGGAGAGAGCGCGTTTGAGGCGACGGGTCTCGCGCCCGGCTCCCCCGAAGCCGCCGCCGCCGGCGCCTTGCTCGGCTATGTCGCCGATACGCGCCGCGCCCCGGCGACACATATGCGCTTCTCCGCCTCGGACGCGGGCTTTATGGAACTCGACTTTTCCGCCATACGCGGTCTGGAGCTTGTCGCGTCGAGCTCGACGGGAGAGAGGAAGGGCAGTCTGCTTTGGGCGCTCGACCGCACGAAAACGGCCATGGGGCGGCGAACCTTGCGCCGCTGGGTCATGCGCCCCCTGCTATCCCCCGCCGCCATACGCCGCCGGCAGGACGCCGTGGCGGAACTCCTCGGGGAGACGGTGACGCGCGGGGAGATAGCGCAGGCCCTGCGCGGCGTCTGCGACCTTGAGCGGCTCGCGGGGAAGATAGCCTACGGCACCGCGAACGCCCGCGATTTGCTGTCGCTGGCGGACTCCGCCGCGGAGCTCGGCGCGCTCGCGGAGCTGCTTTCCGGCATGAAAGCGTCCGCCCTCGCGGACGCCGCGAAGCTCGACCGCCTTTCCGACGCGCGCGCGGAAATCCTTGATACGATAGCGGAGGATCCGCCGCTTTCGATGCGGGACGGCGGGATAATAAAGCAGGGGCGCGACGCGGAGCTTGACCGTCTGCGCGCGCTCGTGCGCGACGGGGGCGGAGCAATGGCGGCGCTGGAGCGGAGCGAGCGCGAGCGCACGGGCATAAAGCTCAAAATCGGGTACAACCGCGTGTTCGGGTATTACATCGAAATGCCGCGCTCGAAAGCGGAGGCGGCGCCGGAGGGGTACGAGCGGAGACAGACGCTCGCGAACACGGAGCGGTACGTGACGCAGGAGCTCAAACAGCTCGAATCCGAGCTTATGAGCGCGCGCGAGCGCGCGGCGGCGCTCGAATACGACATATACAAGGCCCTGCTCGACTCCCTCGCCGCGCGCGGCGGGAGGATCTCGAAATCGGCGGACGCGGCGGCGGAACTCGACGCGCTCTGCTCCCTCGCGGAGTGCGCCTCCCGCAACGGCTACACGCGCCCGGAGGTCACGCTCGACGGCACGATAGATATAAAAGCCGGGCGCCACCCCGTCGTGGAGCTCACGCGGCGCGAAACACTTTTCGTCCCGAACGACACGCTTCTCGATACGAAAGAGAACATAGCCGCCATCGTCACGGGTCCGAACATGGCGGGCAAATCGACATATATGCGGCAGACGGCGCTCATCGTCCTGATGGCGCAGATGGGCTCCTTCGTGCCGGCGGCGCGGGCGAACATCGGCACCGTGGACAAGATTTTCACGCGCATCGGCGCTTCCGACGACCTCGCGGCGGGGAAATCCACGTTCATGGTGGAAATGACTGAGGCGGCGGAGATCCTGAAAAACGCGACGGGGCGCAGTCTGCTGATATTCGACGAAATAGGGCGCGGCACATCCACGTACGACGGCGTTGCCATCGCCCGCGCCATATTGGAGCACTGCGCCGAAAAACTGCGGGCCAAAACGCTGTTCTCGACGCATTACCGCGAGCTGGCGGACGCGGAGCGGGAGCGCCGGGGCATAAAATGCTACTCCATCACCGCGCGGCGGCGCGGCGGCGAGCTGATTTTCCTGCGGAAAATATCGCCCGGCGGCGCGCGCGACAGCTATGGCATCGACGTTGCGGGACTCGCCGGTCTGCCGCGCGGCGTCATAGCCCGCGCGCGGGAGATCATGGACAGGCTTACGTCGGCACCGCCCGCCGCGCCGGAGGGCGGCGGGCCCGAACCCGGCGAGGAGCGGGACGCGCAGATCTCGCTTCTCGACACGCGCGCCGACGCCGTCGCCGCGCGTCTGCGGGAAACCGACCTCGATACGATATCGCCGATTGAGGCGTTGAACTTGCTGTTCGAGCTGAAAAAACAGGCGGAGCTGTGAGGCTCCGCCCGTCCGCAGGGGCGGATAGGACGTAGGGGCGGATAGGACGTAGGGGCGAACACATAGGTTCGCCCCTACGTTGGGTCGTGCGTATATTTGGGTGCGTTGCGTTGTTGGGACGATGGAACCGCCGGAGACAAAAAGGACAAGGTATTGGTTTGCGCCTGTTTCGCGGATTCACGCCGCTTGGAAGCTTATCCCCCGCTCCGCCGCGTATTGCGCCGCGTAGGAGTCCGGCGAGGCGACAATGACGACATTGGGGGAATTTGCAAATGCGTCTTCAACTATATTCAGGACAGTGTTAGGGACTTCGCATGATTGTAGCTTTACGCAATTTCCGAATGCTCCCGAGCCTATTTCTACAACCACATCGTTTAGTTTCACCATTTCTAATCCGGTCATCCCAAACGTCCCTGCTTCGATTATGGTTATATTATCAGGAAAATCTATCTGTTTGAGTGCGGCGCAACCTAAAAAGGCGCAGAGACCTATTCCAGTGACCGAATTCGGCAGATTAAATTCTGACAATTTAAGGCATGCTTCAAACGCTTTTTCTCCGATTTCTTTCAGTCCTTCCTCTCTGAACGCGACACTTTCTAATTCCAAACATCCCGCGAAAGCTTCCTTCCCTATTTTCGTGACGCTTTCGGGAAGCACCACCGCTTTCAGATCGGCGTTGTACCTGAAAGCCCCCGCGCCTATCTGCAAAACGTCTTTCCCGTCGATCTTCGACGGTATGACGGCTATCTCCAGGCCTCCCTTGCTCCCCAGTATGCGAATCCCCCCGTCCGCCTCGTCGTAGGAGTACGAGTCCGCGGGCTCCTCCGGCAGGGCGAGCAGTTCCGCCTCCGTGAACCCGCCTTCGCCGCCCCGGTTCTCGCCCCCGGCGCCCGCGTCCGTCCCCGGCGCGGCTTCTCCGGCGGCGGGCGGCGGCGTTTC
>JAITJC010000012.1 GCA_031279125.1 Oscillospiraceae bacterium | reverse complement strand
AGTATACCATACAGAAAGCAGTATGTCAACACTTTTGGCTCTTCGCTATTTCAAGTTGCAATTTGCAAAGCGGGGCGAAAAAATTTATAAAAAGGCTTGCGCCGGTCTCTCCGGCGTGCTATACTATGTCCCGGTCGGGGGGCATAGCCCGGTCGGAATGGCGCGGAAAAACTTAATATCACGTCTTATCGTGGGGGTATAGCTCAGCTGGGAGAGCGCTTGAATGGCATTCAAGAGGTCAGGGGTTCGATCCCCCTTATCTCCACCACCGCAGAGCCGCGTCGAGCGGATAAGGATTACTCTGATTTAATCAAAAACCTCTTGACTTCCCGCAAAGGGTGCGTTATAATGTTACAAATTCACCATTCATTTGCGGAGGTTGGGGTTAACATGAACCTTCATGCTGTACTTGTCGCCGCGACGCTCGCTGCCGCGTCGCTTATATTCCTTGTGGAGCTGCATATCGTTTTTCGCGGCGGCGCTGTAAAGAAACGATATTTTCTGCTCCTCGTCAATTCCATATTCATTCTCTTGCTCGGGCATCTGATAGAGCTCATCGGCGGCGATACGCGCGGCGCGTTTTCCGGCGTACGTCTGCTGTACCTCGGCAGCGCGCTCACCGCGCTGTTCCTGTTGTTTTTTGTCGCCGACTACTGCAATATCAGGTTCAACACCTCGCTGCGCGCGTTTTTGACGGCTGCCTCGCTTTTGTACGTCCTCGCGGCGTGGACGACGGACGTGACGGGGTTTCTCTACGCGTCGATGAGTTATGACGCCACGGTGACGCATTATCTCACATACACGCCGGGGCCGCTCAGTCACGTTTTGCGTGTGTTTCCTCTGCTGTACGCCGCCGCGGCCGCCGTGATTCTCATTTACAGACTTCGCCGCGCCAAGGGGCGGCTGCGGAAGGCGCTCGGCATTATGCTCGCCTCCGTCATTATGCCGCATATCAGCGAGGTTGTGTTCTACGCGCTCTCGCTGTTAAGACAGCACCGGGCAAATCTTTACACCACGCCGTACATACTCTCCGCGTTCGTCATAATAATATACTACGGCATAACGCGCTACGACATCGACGCGGATACGGTCGCGGCTTTCGCGGCGATGGACACGATAAGCGAGCCTTTTATCCTGCTCGACGAGGATATGCGCTGTCTTTCGTCGAACAACGCCGCGCGCGCGCTGTTCCCGTGGCTTCGCGAGCTGCCGCGCGACACCCCTGTGCAGTCCCATCCCGGCTGGCCGGCGGAGCTTTCCGAACCCGCGTTTTCCGGGGGGAACGCCTCCGTCGATTTTGAGCCGGAGGACGGCGGCCGCCGGTTCTCCGCGACAATCAACCCCGCGACCGTCAAAAGGCGCGGCGGGCAGGCGCTGTGGTCGGTGCTCATACGCGACATAACGGAGTCTGCGAACTTTATAAAATGCCTTGAGGAGGCCGCGTACACGGATACGCTCACGGGGCTCTACAACCGCCGCCATTTCTCCGAAATCGCCGCGCCTTTCATAGAGCGCGCGCGGCGCGCGGGTATGCCGTATTACTTCATGATCGCCGACATAGACGATTTCAAGGACATCAACGACGCGCATGGGCATCTGGCGGGCGACGCCGTCCTGCGCGGCATGGCGCAGGTGATGAAGCGGACGGTACGCCCCTACGACATACTCGCGCGCTGGGGCGGCGAGGAGTTCTGCATGATTATAACCGACATCGAAGAGGCCGGCGTTCTGCGGCTTGCCGAGCGCATACGCCGCGAGGTCGAGGTCTATGAGTGCGATTACATGGGCAAGCGCCTGCGCGTGACGATCAGCGGCGGGCTGGCGCGCTGTGACGACGACTCCGACATCACGGAGATCACCCGGCGCGCCGACGAGGCGCTGTATTCCGCGAAGGCCGGCGGGAAAAACCGCGTTGAAATGTGGGCACCCCGTCGCCCGGAGCCGGACGCGTGACGCCGCTCTGCCTCCCGGAGCTTGCGCGCGGGCTTCCGCCGGTAGTGTTCCCGGAGCTGCGCGAGGTCTGCGGATCGACGAACACGGAGCTCGCGGGGCTCGCCGCGCGCGGAGCGCCGGAATATACGCTCCTCGCGGCGGCGGAGCAGACGGCGGGGCGCGGCAGACGCGGGCGCGGGTTCTTTTCCCCGGCGGATTCGGGCGCGTATTTTTCGCTCCTGCTGCGCCCGCCGGAGCCCGGTTTTTCGGCGGCGCGCGTGACGGCGGCGGCCGCCGTCGCCGCCGCCGAGGCGTGCGAGGCGCTTTTCGGTGTCAGCGCCGGGATCAAATGGGTGAACGACGTGTACGTCGGAGGGCGCAAAGCGGTGGGTATCCTCGCGGAGGCGTTCGACGCCGGGGGCTTTTATGTCGTGCTCGGAATCGGCGCGAACATCTCGCCGCCGGAGGGCGCGTTCCCGGACAGCCTGCCGCGCGCCGGGGCGATGACGCGCTCTCCGCCGCCGTTCGCGCGCGAGCGGTATATCGCGGAGACTGTCCGCCGCTTTTTGCCGGCGTATGAGGATCCCGGCGCGGAGGGGCTTTTGGAGCGGTACAGGGCGCGCTCCGTGCTGACGGGGCGGCGCGTCACGGTCGAGGCCGCCGGGGAGACGTACAACGCCGAGGTTCTCGGCATCGGAGACGATTACCGCCTGTTCGCGCGCCGCGCCGGGGGCGGGACGGAATCGCTGTTTTACGGGGAGGTATCATTGAATTTTGAAAACGACGCTTAAAACCGGGGAGCTTGTCCGGACGGCGGTGTTCGCCGCGCTGCTGTGCGCCGCCGCGCCGATTTCCGTGCCCGTCGGCCCCGTGCCGATATCTATGGCGACGCTGATAATCTATGTCGCGGCGGGAGTACTGGGGCGGGGGCGCGCCGCGCTCGCCGTTTCGGTTTATATACTGCTCGGTGCCATGGGAATGCCCGTGTTCGCGGGATTTTCGGGGGGAATCTCGAAGCTTGTCGGCGTCACGGGGGGCTATATCGCGGGGTATATCCCGCTCGCGCTGATCGCGGGCTCGTTCCCCGCCGTAAGCGGACGGCGGTTTCTGATCTATCCCGCCGGACTGCTGGCGGGCACCGCGGCGCTGTACGCGCTCGGCACGGCGTGGTTCGTGGTAAGCACGGGGAACACCCTGCCCTCCGCGCTCGCCGTGTGCGTCGTCCCGTTCCTGCCGGGCGACGCGCTGAAAATCGCCGCCGCCGTTGTCGCCGCGCCCGTATTGCGCCGCGCCTTGGGCAGACTCTCCGCGTGAACGCGCTTCAGGGCGAAATAAGATACTTAAAAAGCGTGGGCGAGGCGCGCGCGCGCCTTTTCAAGAAGCTCGGCGTTGTGACGCTGTACGATCTGCTGCGATATTTCCCGCGCGACTATGAGGATCGCACGCTGTTCAAAAAAATCGCCGAACTGAAAGACGGCGAGCACGCCTCTGTCCGTGCCGCCGCCGTCGAGTCGCCGCGCCCGGCGCGCACGAAGCAAAGGCGCGACCTCGCGCTGTTGCGCGTATACGACGACACGGGCGCGATGGATGTGCGCTTTTTCAACCAGTCCTATGTCAAGGACGCGATAACCGCCGGGCAGACGTATCTTTTTTACGGCAAGGTCGTCCGCGCCGGAGGGAGCGTTTCTATGACGAACCCCGTCTTTGAGCGCGACGGGGAGTCCGCGAAAACAGGGCGCGTTGTGCCCGTATACCGCATGACGGCGGGCTTGAACGCCCGCGCCGTCTCCGGCGCCGTCGCGCAGGCGCTGCAGATTTGCGGGGATGCCCTGCCGGACGCGCTGCCGCGCCCGGTGCGCAAGGAGCACAACCTCGCCGTCGCGCGCTTCGCATACGAGAATATCCATTTCCCGCAGGACTTTGAGACGCTGCGCGTCGCGCGGCGCCGCTTCATATTCGAGGAACTTTTCGTCCTCGCCGTGATCTCGCGCCTGCGCCGGGCGGAGCGCGGGCGCGCGAAGGGGCGCGCGTTCGCCGAGCGGGATTTCGGGGAGTTTTATTCCTCTTTGCCGTTTGAGCCCACCGGGGCGCAGCGGCGCGCCATCGGAGACGCCGCGCGAGACCTCGCCTCCGGGGAGGTGATGGCGCGCCTCATTCAGGGGGACGTGGGCTCCGGCAAGACTCTTGTCGCCGCGGCGCTCGCGTGGCACATCGCGAAAAGCGGTTGCCAGACCGCGTTTATGGCGCCAACGGAGCTTTTGGCGGAGCAGCATTTCCGCACGTTTGACGCGATGCTCGCCCCCCTCGGCGCGCGCGTCGGGCTATTAACGGGGTCGCTGGGGGCAAAGGCCAAGCGGGCGGCGCGCGAGGCCCTCGCCTTGGGACAGACGGACATCGCCATCGGCACACACGCGCTCATCTCAGAGGGCGTGGATTTTCACGACCTCGCCCTCGTCATAACGGACGAGCAGCACCGCTTCGGCGTGAGCCAGCGCGCGAAGCTGAGCCGGAAGGGCGCCTCCCCGCACGTGCTCGTCATGTCCGCAACGCCCATCCCCCGAACCCTCGCGCTGATTTTATACGGGGATCTCGACGTGTCCGAGCTCGACGAACTCCCGCGGGGACGAAAAAGCGTCATGACGTACTCTGCCGGGGAGAGCTTGCGGCAGCGCGTGTACGACTTCGCCCGCCGTCTCGTCGCGGATGGGCGGCAAGTGTATTTCGTCTGTCCCGCCGTCGAGGAGTCCGGCGCGGACGACGTCCTCGCGCGCGCGCGGGAGTACGCGGAACGGCTGAAGGAAGAGATTTTCCCGGAGCTTGCCGTCGGGCTTGTGCACGGGGCGATGAAGCCCCGGGAAAAGGACGAGGCGATGGCGGCGTTTATATCCGGGGAGACGAATATACTCGTCGCCACAACAGTCATAGAGGTCGGCGTGGACGTGCCGAACGCGGCGCTTATGGTAATAGAGAACGCCGACCGTTTCGGACTCTCACAGCTTCACCAGCTGCGCGGGCGCGTTGGGCGCGGGGAGCACCAATCCTACTGCGTCTTAATGCGCGGCGCGGACGGCGAGAAATCCCGCGAGCGGCTCGATACGCTCCTTCGGACGAACGACGGCTTTGAAATCGCGGAGGAGGATCTGCGCCAGCGCGGGCCGGGCGACTTCTTCGGCTCTCGCCAGCACGGAATCCCCGCGTCGCGCTTCGCGGAACGGGGCGCGGAAGCGGGAACCATTTGGGACGCGCGGAGCGCGGCGGAAAAAGTTCTCGCGCAAGACCCGGAGCTGAAACTCGCCGAGAATCGCGCCCTGCGGGAGGCGGCGGACGCCGTGCTGCGCGCCGCCGGCGGGACGTTCAGCTGAGTTCCGATATTATCGCGTCGAAAACGCGCCCGGCGCGTTCAGAGAACGCGCGCTCCATCTTTTCCGCGCGCTCCTCGCTCGACGCCGCAACGCGCAGGAACAGCGTCTCATTTTTGCCGTCGGACATAGACAGCTCCACGGCGTAGCCCCCGTTCCGGCGTATAGTCCGCGAGGTCTTGATAAGGCGTCGGCGCTCCGCGCGCGCGCGCGCTTCCAACGCGGCGCGCTCCGTGTGCCGTCTCACGGAAAACGGCACGTCGTCCTCCGTCGCCTCCCCGTTGCGGATACCCTTTTCCGTGAGGGAGTATTCCCCCCCGGATAGGGACAGATGCCCCGTCTCAACGAGCGAGCCGACGCACGACGCCACGTCGAAATACGTGACCGTTTTAAGCCCCGGCGCGCACATCGCCAGCTCCGCGATCGTTTCAAGCTCCGCCCCGAGACCGAGCTTGCGCAACGCGAACAATATGAGAATTTTCAAATCGGCGTCGTCCCGTATAAGCCCCGGCATATTCCGCCCTCCGTCGCTTTTTACCGGGATTGTATCAAATCGCGCGGGGGTTTTCAAGTCGGGTGTCGTCCTCCGTCCCGTGGCGCAGGGGCGGCCGACCTCGGCAGCCCGCGCATCCCGCCCCCGCAAAAAAAGCAAAAATTTCTCTTGTAAACATAATTTGGACAGGGTATAATACGCGCGTCGGCGCGAAAAATTGGGGGAAATGTTGATGAGCGCAAAAAATCTGATGGTGAAAACGCTGCCTTTCGTGTGGCTGAAATTGCTCCTGGGGTCGGCCGCTGCGGCGATCGCGATTGTGATGCTCGCGATCGCAGCCGGCGTCCGAATAACCTCCGCGGACCGGAAAGCGGGGAGGGCATTACGGTGAGTCCGCGGCGCGGGGACAGCGAGCGCGGGGCGGTGGTGGCGGAAGCGACCATCGCGCTCGCCGTGTTCATATTCGCGATATTCACGCTGCTGTCCCTTGTGAACATGTGCTATATACAGTCCAAAATAGGCTCCTCCTTGGCGGAATCCGCGAAGGAGATATCGCAGTACGCCTTCCTGTATTACAAATTCAGCATCGACAAGGCTCAGGCGAAACTCAACGCGGAAAACGCGGAGAGCAGGGCGACGGCGACGCAGACAATCGACGGCGTCGGGACGGTGCTGGACGCCCTGTCCGACTCGAAAGACAGCCTGGGCGCGGGGAGTTTCCGGGAAATCGCGGATTCCGCCGGCACGGCCGGCACGGAGGTAAAAAGCATTTTCACAATGTACAAGGACGAGCTGAAAGACCCGAAGACATTCCTCATCGGGATGGCGAAGCTGGCGGGGGAAGAAGTGCTGGAAACGGGTAAAAACAAGCTCGGCCAGCTTATGGCGCTAGCGTTCACGCAAAAGAACCTGATCGAATCCCCTAAGGACGACGCGGACAAATTCCTGCGGCGGTATAAGATCAAAGACGGGCTGGACGGGCTGAACTTCGACGGCTCGACGCTTATGGCGTACGGCAAGAGCGACGAGATACAGCTTGTGGTGACGTACGACATCGAGGTCATAAAACTCCTGAACATCGACTTCAGTTTCACCGTGACGCAGTGCGCCAAAACAGAGGCCTGGGGAGGCGGGGTTTCAGCCGCGAGAATTGCCAGGGCGAAGCTCGGAACCGGCGCCAACGTATGGGACCTGACGCCGCTTGAGCGCGGAAAGACGATCACCGATATGGAAAAGAACAAGTTCCGCTACACGTCGGAGGACCGGGGATTCGACGCTTTCGAACCGACGGGAAACCGGTTCATCCAAATAACGTCGATGTACGGAGAGACGTATAAAACCGCGTCCGGCATAAGATCCAAGCTGTACAGCACGCTCAGCGACATGAGCAAAAAGGTAGCGAAAGTGGACGAGGACGTCACGGTCAAAGATTCCACCGAGTCGGGCAAAGAGAAGACGCTTAAATCCCCCGTCTCGACAAGGACGTATAAAATCATCCTCGTCGTGCCGGACAACGCCGACCTTGCGACGATAAAAAGCGCGGCGGAGGCGTTCGAGCGGGAAAAAAGAGCCTCGGGGGAGACTGTCGAGGTTGAAGTCAGGACAGGGTACGGCTCGCCGACCGAGAAACCGGACGAAACGGAGAGTGAGACGGAAAGTGCGGCGGGAACGCCCCCGGAGGGCGAAGCCGCGGCGTAGCGCGTGAGGAAAGGGCGGTGATATGCGTGGTGCTTCCGATGTGTCTGTCGGCGCTGGCGCTGAACGGCGCGGGCTGGAGCCTTCTGGCCCTCGATATGGCGCGGGGGGGCCGGGCGGACGGGCGGGAAAAGAACGGCTTCAAGCTGATATCCCCGAAAATGGCGGCGTTCGGGATCGCGATGACGATAATCTGCGTGGGGGTTGCGGCGGCGCTGCCGCTGCTTTACGCGGAAAACTCTTTCCTGTTCAACATAAAGAGAATCTGCCTGCTCAGCATCCTGTGGCCGGCGGCGTGCGCGGACTACACGTCCCTGCGCATACCGAACCCGCTTATCATAGCGGGATGCGCATACCGCGTCATCATATTCGCGTTCGAGCTTTTCTTTGAAAGCGAGGGCCTGCCGACGCGCGGCGCCTCGGAACTCATCGCCGCCGCCGCCATTGTCGCCGCCGCGCTGCTGTGCGGCCTCGTCGTGAAAAACTCCATCGGATTCGGCGATATAAAGCTGTTTATCGTGATGGGGCTGACGCTCGGCCTGGACGGGATATGGAGCGCGGTTTTCGTGTCCCTCGTCATATCCTTCGCGGTCTCGGCGGTTCTGCTGGCGGCGAAGAAGAAAAAACGCGGGGACGTGATACCGTTCGCGCCCGCGATAATGGCGGGTACGTACATTTCCGTCTTCCTCACGGGGAGATAGACCGGCGGGCGTGTATGTGTCAGGCTAAACGGCATAATTATTGACCATTCCCCGTTAAAAATTCGCCGACGCGGCGCTTCTTTTCGATCACGGCGCCGAGGCGCTCTATATATTCGCGCGGGTATTTGGGGTTGAATATCCGCTCGATCCTGCCGTAGCTGCCGTCGGGGCCGGGCGGCGCGACGAGCTTCGTCACGCCGGAGCCGAGGGCGAGGACCGGGCGTATTTCGTCCATCATTATGATGTTGTACAGGCAGTCGTTCCCGGGGAGCGTCCAGCCCGTGTTCTCAAATCCGCCGGACGTGAATTTCTGGCGGTAGAGGTAATACGGCGAGTATCCGCCGCCGCGCAGGGCGGGGAAGGCGTAATCGAGCATATCCGAAACCTCCCCGCCGGACGGGACGGGGGTGCTTTCGAGCGTGACGCGCGCGCCGCGCTTGAGAGAGAGCGTATGCACCGTTATATTCTCCGGGCCGAGGGCCGTGACGGCGTCCAGAGACGCCTTGAAGCCCCGCGCGGAGTCGCCGGGCAGTCCCGCTATCAGATCCATATTCACGGCGCGGAAACCCGCCGCGCGGGCGAGCGCGAACGCGGCGTAAGTATCCTCCGGCGCGTGGCGGCGGCCTATGGCGCGCAGCACGTCCCCGGACATCGTCTGCGGGTTCACGGAGATTCTTGTCACGCCGCGATTTTTGAGAACCGCGAGCTTTTCCGCCGTTATCGTGTCCGGCCTGCCCGCCTCCACGGTGTACTCGCGCAGCGCGGAGAGGTCGAAGACGCTTCCGAGGTGCGACAGCAAGTCGTCTATATCCCCGGCGTCCGGCGTTGTCGGCGTGCCGCCTCCCACATACACGGCGGCAACGCGCGTCTTGGCGCGGGACAGGACGTCCGCGAGGGCGCCCGCTTCCCGCTTCAGCGCGTCCAGGAACGGCGGGAGCAGTTTCATGGACTTCTCGACGCTTTGGCTGACGAAGGAGCAGTACGCGCAGCGTGTCGGGCAGAACGGTATCCCGATATACAGCGCCGCATCCTCCGGGGTGAGCCCGCGCCGCGCCGCCGCCTCCGCGCGGGCGGAGTCAAGGGCGAGCTCCGCGCGCTCCGGTGAGACGTAATACTCGCGCCGCAGGGCGGCGGCGGCGGCTTTTTCCGTCATGCCGGCGCCAAGCATCCGCGTGACTATGATGGACGGGCGTATCCCCGTCGTCGCACCCCACGGCAAATCCGCGCGCGCCGCGCGCCGGGCCGCTCGGAAAAAGGCGAGCTTCACCGCGTTCTGCCGCGCGCGCTCGCGGAGGATGTCTCCCGGCGCGCCGTTTTTTATCCGGCGCGTGACGGCGCGGCCGGAATATATCTCGCCGCCATACGACAGACGGGCGGAAACGTACGCCGCCCCGTCCGAGTCCGCTTCGCACAGCGTTATCAGGACGTAGTCCCCGCCTTCCGGGATCTCGTCCGCGAATTCCGGCCTTTCGCCGGGGAGCGTTTGGAGCAGCATCTGCTCTGCGGCGTATTTATATGAGTGCCCGGAGAGGATTATTTTCATCGCGCCGGCACCCCCTCAAGCCCGGTCAGACTTGGTTCGGGAACTCCGAATTGGCGTGGAGCACATAGTAATTGAAGCGGCGCTCGTTTTCAAGCGTCGTCGTCTCCGCGTGGCCGGGGTATACCTCGTAGTCGCCGGGAAGCGCCGACAGGCGGCGCAGGGAACCTTCCATAAGCTCCATATCCCCCCCGAGATCCGTCCTGCCGCACGAGCCCCGGAAGAGCGTGTCCCCGGTGAACAGGGCGTCCCCGCACAGGAGCGTCACGCTTCCGGGCGTGTGCCCCGGCGTTTCGAGCACGCGGAACGCGAGGGCGCCCGCCGCGATTTCGTCCCCCTCCGCGTAAAAGCGCAGGTCGGGCACGGAGCGCAGGCGGGACGCGGAGCGCTCGTCCGCGCCGAGCTCCCGCGCGTGAACGTAGACGGGTATGCCCCCCGTCTGCCCGACGACCTCCGGCAGCGCCATCGTGTGGTCGAAGTGCGCGTGCGTTATGAACACGGCGCGCGGGCGCAGATGGTTCTCCTCGATGTAGTCGAGTATCGTGTTCGACTCCGCGCCGGGGTCGATTATCGCGCATTCGAGCGAGGCTTCGTCCGTCACGACGTAGCAGTTCGTCTCAAGCTGTCCCACGACAAGCGTTTTGATGAGCATATGCGATCTCTCCTTTTAAGCGTCCCGGCGGCGCGGCTATTTCTCGAACGCCAGCGTGTCGAGCATCCTGTACAGCTCGCCGCCCTGCTCCTGCGTTTTGTAGCCCGCGACGACTGCGAAAAAGCCGTTTTCGACCTCGATGAGCCACGCGTCGAATATCGAGCTGCCGTCAGTGACGGTCACGCCCTCCCCGACGACGGGACTGGACGCGACGAGAACCTCGCCGAGCTCATCCATATTCGTGTAGTCGGGCAGGTACGCGTCGAGGAACGACGGCTTGCGCGCGTCCACGCTGCCGTTTACAAACAGAATTTCGATGAACACAGAGCGCGATTCGTCCGCCGCCGCATAGTACAGGTCGCCGTCCTCCATTGCTTCTCGCGTGTAGTTCCCCGTGTCTATGGTTATGCTCAGCCGCTCGCGCGCGTAGGGCGCTTCCACCGTGAAACGCTCGCCATCCACGGGCGTGGGCGGCGGCGTTGCGGGTTCGTCCGGCGTGGTTTCCGCGACGCCGCCGTCGGGCGCGGCGGCCGGCGGCGTCGCGGACGGCGAGGCGGCGGCGGACGGAGGCGGGGACGCGGCGGGCGTCTCTTCCGCGCCGCCGGACGCGAGGCGGCGGATGGTGAGAGCCAGTAGCAGCGCGAACGCTATGGCGACGAGGCACGCGGTGACAAGATTGAGCTTTTTCATTTATTCGGCCTCCTTACTTTCCCTCAAGTTTTTCGATGCCCGCGCCGACGCGGCGCAACGTTTCTTCCCGCCCGAGCGCGGCGGCCAGTTCCGCCGCCCCGCCGGGCGTCACCGCCCTTCCCGATATGGCTATGCGCAATGGCCACATCACAAGCGCGTTTTTCGCCCCGAGCGCCGCCGCGAGGGATTCGCACGCGCCGTGAACGCCGTCGCGCGTCCAGGAGGGAAGCCCGGCGAGCGCGGGTTTCAAGCGCCGGAGCGCGTCGAGCGAGGTTTTCTCGTCCGTTTTGGATTTCTTGTGGACGTAAAGCTCCGCGGGGTAATCCGGGAGCGCGGCGATGAAGCCGAGCATCTCCGGGATTTCCGTCAAAAGTTCGCAGCGCGGCTGAATCAGCTCCGCGAGCGCCGGGGCATCGGCGGACGGGCCGGCGGCGAGCCTGATATACGGTTCCGCGAGCGCCGCGAATTCCTCCGGGCTCTTCGCCCTTATATACTCGGCGTTGAAGTGGCGCAGCTTCGCCCTGTCGAAAAGCGCGGGGGATTTCGATATCCCCGCGACGGAGAATACGCGCTCCAGCTCCGCGAGCGTGTACAGCTCCCGCTCCCCGCCGGGGCTCCAGCCGAGCAGGGCGATGTAGTTGAGCACAGCCTCCGGCAGATAGCCCTCCGCGAGCAGATCCTCATATGTCGGGTCGCCGAGCCGCTTTGAGAGCTTATGCTTCTCGTCGCGCATTATGCTCGAAACGGTAACGTATACGGGTTTTTCCCAGCCGAAGGCGTCATAGAGCATTTCGTATTTCGGCGCGGAGCTTATATACTCCGACCCGCGCAGGACATGCGTGATGCCCATCAGGTGGTCGTCTATGACGTTGGCGAAGTTGTATGTCGGCAGACCGTCGGATTTCAGCAGCACCATATCGTCAAGCGTCTTGTTCTCTGCCGTTACGGTTCCGAACACCTCGTCGCGGAACGTCGTAGAGCCTTCGCGCGGGGCTTTCATGCGTATGACGTGCCCTTCGCGCCCCGCGCGAGCGGCGGCTTCCGCGGGGTCGAGCGCGCGGCACGGGTCGTCCTCGCGCGGGGCGGCGGCGGGCGTTTCTCGATCCCCGCGCTCCGCGCGGGGGCAGAAGCAGTAGTACGCCGCGCCGCGCCCGCACAGGCGTTCCGCGTAGGGGCGGTAGAGGGGCTTTCTCTCGCTCTGGATATACGGCGCGGCGGGGCCGCCGATGTCCGGGCCCTCGTCGCAGACAAGCCCCGCGCCGCGCAGTGTCCGCAGTATCGCCTCCGTCGCGCCCTCGACAAAGCGCGCGCTGTCCGTATCCTCTATGCGCAGCAGGAAGCTCCCGCCGAGGCTTTTCGCGAGCAGGTACGCGTACAGCGCCGTGCGCATACCGCCGAGATGCATAAAGCCCGTGGGGCTCGGCGCGAAGCGCGTGCGCGCGCCGCCGCGCGGGATTTTCGCCTCCATATCGTCAAACCATCGCTGTGAAGTCATAAGCGCCGCTCCTTCCTTTTGTTCTCCGTCCGCGTCAGAACGGCGCGGTGCCGTCCTCGTCCGGGTCTTCGCCGCCGGGCGGCTCGGGGTCCGGCCCGTCAAGCTCGTTAATGCCCCTCGCGTCTGGGGGCGGCGCGGGGGCGCCTATCGGCGCCGTACCGTGGATGAGCTGCATCTCTCGCCACTGGTCGCGCGTCAAGAGTATGCGGCGGGGCTTCGCCCCCTCGAACGGTCCGACAACGCCCGCGTCCTCCAGCTGCTCCATAATCCGCGCGGCGCGGGCATAGCCGAGGCGCAGACGCGTTTGGAGCATGGACGTGGACGCCTTTTGGAACTCCAGGATCACGTCGGCGGCGGCGGGCAGCAGCTCGTCGTATTCCGGCGCGGCGGCGGTGCCGTCCTCTTTCGCGGCGCGTTCCTCGGCGGCGCGCTCGATCTCGCTCATGACGTCGTCGGAATACTGCGTCTCGCCCTGCCGCTTGACGTAGCTGACGACGGTCTCGCGCTCCTCATCCGTGACCCACGTGCCCTGCACGCGCATGGGCTTTGTCATCCCGTTCGGCGCGAACAGCATATCGCCGTTGCCGACGAGCTTGTCGGCGCCGCCCCCGGCGTCGAGTATGATGCGCGACTCCAGCGCGGAGGAAACCTTCAAGGCGATCCGCGACGGGAGGTTCGCCTTCATCAGCCCCGTTATGACGTCCGCGCGGGGGCTCTGCGTCGCTATGACGAGGTGTATCCCGGCGGCGCGGCCCTTCTGCGCGACGCGGACGATCGATTCCTCCACCTCTTTCCCGCACGTCATCATAAGGTCGGCAAGCTCGTCTATGACGACGACGATCTGATAAAGGGGCTTTTCGTTCTTCTTGGACATGGCGCGGTTGAAGCCCTCCAGGTCGCGCGCGTTGAGCTCCGCGAACATATGGTACCGGCGCTCCATCTCGATAACCGCCCATTGCAGGGCCCCGGCGGCCTTCTTGACGTCCGTCACGACGGGGACAAGCAGGTGCGGGATGCCGTTGAACACGCGGAATTCCACGATCTTGGGGTCTATCATTATGAACCGCACCTCGTCCGGGCCGGCCTTGTACAGTATGCTCAGTATCAGGGAATTCAGGCAGACGGATTTGCCGGAACCCGTCGTGCCCGCTATCAGCACGTGCGTGAGTTTTGAGATATTGCCGACGATGGACTCGCCGGGGATATTCTTGCCGATGGCGAACGTGAGCCTCGACGTCGCGCCGGAGAACTCCGGAGATTCTATTATATCCCGCAGATATACCGTTGAGACTATCTTGTTCGGCACCTCGATGCCGACGGTGGATATGCGGTCCGGCATAGGCCCTATCCGCACGCCGGATGCGCCCAGGGCAAGCGCGATGTCCTCCGTCAGGTTCGTCAGGCGGGAGAGCTTGACGCCCGCCTCCAGCTCCGCCTCGTACCGCGTGACGGACGGCCCGCGCGTCGCGTTTGATATCTTGACGTTCACGCCGAAGCTCCTGAACGCCGCTTCGAGCCGCTCCGCGTTCATGCGCACCTCCTCGGCGCCCTCCGGGCTCCGCTCTCCCCCGCCGGACGCCAGAAGCTCCAAGGGCGGGTAAAAGTAGTCCCCCTCGGCGGGTTCCTCCGGCACAAAGCCCTCCGACCCGTCCGGGACGGCGCGGCGGCGCGCGGATTTCCGCGGCGGGGCGTCGGGCGGGGCGGCCTCCGCCGCCCCGCCCTCCGGGCTCTTGCCCTCCATGAACGGAATGTCGAGCGCGACATCGTTTTCGCGGCGCTTCTCCGGCTCCGGGGGTGCGGCGGCGGATACGGAAACGGGCGCGTATTCCCCGCCGGCGGCGTACGCCTCGATGTGCTCGCGCGGGGGGAGGGGCTGTTTATCGTCAATCGGGATGTCGATCTCCGAGCGGCGGCGGCGGGGCGGCTTCTCGCGCGGGGGCGGGGGAGGCGCCGGCTCGTATTCGCGCCTCTCGCGCTGACGGACGGCGTCCACAAGCCCGGAAACCGTCCTGTTGAACGCCGAAAACAGCAGGAACACCACGCATATGATGAAAACCATCTCGGCAAGCAGTTCGTTCGTCAGCTCGGCGAGCGTGGCGGCGAGAGCTCCGGAAACCACGCCCCCGGAAGCCCGTATGACGCCCGCGTCCTCCCACAGCGGACGGAACATACCCGCCGACGCGGCGTACTCGTACTCGCAGACGAGCAGATGAAGCAGCGCGCCGAGCGACACGGGCAGCAGCAGGGAACACGCCACGCGGAAGCGCACGGGGCGCCCCCTGTGAAAACCGAGGATAAAAGCGCAGAGCAAAAGCGCGGGCGGCAGGGCGTAAAACCCGGCGCCTATGAGCCGCCGCGCGAAATCACTCGGCGCGACGATGAGCCAGCCGCCCTCCCGCCCGTACCCGAAGAACAGCAGAAGCGACAGCGCGAGGCACATGGCCGCGCCGATTTCCCGGCGGCGCGGAGGACGCGCGGACGCGCCGCTTTTATTCTTTTTCGCCCGCGCTTTGGACTGCCCTTTGGCGGGCGTTTTTTTCGTCTGCGGCATGATTACGGAAATCCCTCAAATTAAAATATTACAGAAAGCAGTATTACGAGCGCGCCCGCGCCGAAGCAGTAATAGGCGAACGGCGCCCGGCCGACGCGGCGCGCCGCCGCGCGGAGTCCGGAAATCGAGAACAGCCCCGTGACGGCGGCAACGAAAAAGCCGAGGATGCAGGGCGGGAACACGCCCCAGTCTATGCCGTTTTTCAGCGCGGCGGACAGCGTGACGACGGCGGAGCCCAAAATGGCGGGTATGGACAACAGCAGAGAGAACTTGATCGCAAAGTCGCGCTCCGCGCCCCGCGACACCCCCACGACCACCGTTGCCCCGAGGCGCGAGAGCCCCGGCATCAGCGCGGCGGCCTGGGCAAGCCCTATCATCAGCGCGTCGGGGATCGTGAGCGCGCGCTCCGCCTTCCCGCCGGACTTCGGGTCTTTCGGCGCGGCGAAAAGCAACGCGCCCGTGAGCAGCATCATGAAGCCGATGAACGGCGTGTTGAAGAACAGCCTGCGGATCAGCCCGTAAAACGGCAGGGCGATGAGCATCGGCAGCGTCGCGATCACTATGAGGATAAACGCGCGCACGGGCGGCGGCGCGGCGGCGCGGGTCTCCTCGCCGCGAAGCAGCGCGGCCGCCCCCGATATGATGGGGCGCAGCTCTCGCCTGAGCGACACGCACACGGATACGAGTGTGCCGAGATGGAGCATCACGTCGAACAGCAGATGCGAATCGTCCGCCGCCGTGACGCCGAGCAGATTTTGAAGCGCGGCGAGATGCCCGGAACTCGACACCGGCAGGAACTCCGCGACGCCCTGTATAAGTCCGAGAAAAACCGCGAGCAACGCTGACATAGTACCCCTCCCGCGCAATTTTATCACGGGGGCTGAAATTTGTCAAATTGTTGCCTTCGGCGCTCACGGAACAGAAAAATCAATTTTTAAGCGCGGCGCCTAAAGAACACACTTCTTTGTTACGATAATCGGCATAGGACATAGGAGGGATACCCGATGAAAATAAATCCCGTCGCGGCAAACGCCGCGATTTCCGGCTACCGCGCCGGCAAACCCGGGCGCCCCGCCGATACGGGGCGGATATCCGCGCCGGACGAGGTGAGCTTTTCGAGAGAGGGGCTCGCGTTCGCCGGGATTCTTGCCGACGCGAAAGCGAAAATCGCGGCGCCGGAGATTTCCGTGGACGCGGACGCCATCCGCGCCGATATACAAAGCGGGCGTTACGGCGTCCCCGCGCGCGACGTGGCGGACAGCATCCTCTCCGCGCTGAAATGAGCGGGGTGCCCGACGGCGCCGGGGCGCTCATTTCAGCGCTTCGCGCGCTTGAGGCCGCCGTCAAAGAGCTTTTGGCGCTCTCCTACGACAAGCGCCGCGCCATAATCAGCGGCGACACGGATCGCCTTACGGAGATTTCTTCCGCCGAAACGCGGCAGATAACCGCCGTCAACGCCGCGGAGCGCCGCCGCGTCGCGGCGATGCCCGACGGGGCGACCCTCGACGGCGCGATTTCAGAGGCGTCCGCGGAAGACCGCGCGGAGCTCGCGCGGCTGAAACGGGGACTCGCGGGGGAGATGCGCCTCCTGCTCGATATGAACGAGCGCAGCCGCCGGCTTCTGGAGGAGCGGCTGAACCACACGGCGGAATGCATAGACGCGCTGACGCTGCCGGAGGAACCGGAGGGCGACATCTACACGGCGGACGGGCGCCTGCGCGGCGGGCGCGACAGGGGATATTACATAGGCGACGCATAGCCGTCGCGGAAAGGATTCGGGGTATGAGGCCGACATTTTCCGGCATAGAAATAGGGCGCACCGGGCTCGTCGTAAGCCAGAAGGGGCTCGACGTAACGGGACACAACATAACGAACGTCGATACCGCGGGCTATACGCGCCAGCGCATAGTCCAGACCTCAGTCGAGCCGTACAACGCGATACGGCAGTTCCGCCCCGTGGACAAGGGGCTTGTCGGGCAGGGTACCTCCGTCATGGTTTTAGACCAGATTCGCTCCGAATTCCTCGACAGCCAGTTCCGGCTGAACAACTCCGTGCTCGGCTATTGGAACACGCGGACACAGGGGCTTACGTACATGCAGACACTTTTCGAGAGCACGGACGGGGCCTCTCTCGAAAACAGCATGGGCGTGACGCTTCAAGACAGCGTGTCGGAGCTTTTCTCCGCGTTCATGACGGGCGAGACGGAGGCGGACTCCGCCGAGGAGCGCCTTCTCATACAGCAGTCCGCCATAACGCTCGCGACGACGTTCAATCTCACGTACCAACGCCTTCAGGAACAGCTTGCGAACCAGGACGACGCCGTAGGCGCGCTCGTCAGCGATATAAACACCATCGCGGCGGGCATACGCGAGCTCAACCGCAGCATTTACTCATACGAAATCCTCGGCGAGCCCGCGCTCGACCTGCGAGACAAGCGCAACGTGCTGCTCGACGAGCTTTCGAGCCTCGTCGATATAGAATACTCCGGCAACGCCACGGGGGAGCGGTTCATCGTGAAGGTCGGCGGCGAGGAGCTTGTGAACCACGTCACCGTGACGGCGCTTGTGGCAGAGCGCACACACCCAAACGTTGTTCCGGGCGAGCCCGATGTGTACGCTGTGAAATGGGATACCGACGGCGACGGGATGGGCGATATGGACCTTGACGTCCCGGACGGCGAGCTGAAAGCGCACATCGACCTGCGCGACGGGAACACGGCATCGAACAAGGGCATAGCGTATTATATGGAAGAGATAAATACGTTCACGCGCGCGCTCGTTCAAGAGATAAACGCGCAGCACAGGCGGGGCTATACCCACCCGCTGAACGGCGGCGGCGCGTCCGGTGCCGGCGGCGCGTTTTGGGGGATGTACGACGAGGTGTCCCAAACCGTTGTAAACATTGACGAAGCGAATCCGTCAGAGCTTGGAAACGTTACCGCCGGGAACCTCCGGCTCTCCGACGACATCGCGAACGATATATATATGCTCGCGTTCTCCTCTCTGTCGATTGTCACCGATGAGAGCACTTATGTCCCCGGTACCAACACGTTCGCCGGAAACAACGAAAATATGCAGGCGATGTATCGCCTCGGCGACAAGAATGACATCACGCTCGGCTCGACGCACATCGGGACGATCCCCGGCTATATCGCGGGCGTGATGCTCGATTTCTCCGTGACGCTCAACCACTCCGCGGAGCTTGCGGACATACACGACGTGCAGACGCACGACGTGGACAATCTTCGGCTTTCGATTTCAAGCGTCTCTCTCGACGACGAGATGGTGAATATGATCAAATACCAGCACGCGTATGAGGGTTCCTCTCGGATTATGACGGCGATGGACGAGGCGCTCGACATCCTCATAAACAAAATGGGTCTCGTGGGGAGGAGTTAAACCGGTTATGGCAATGCGAATCACAAACTCTATGATGGCCGCCAACTACGCGCGCAACCTGCAGCGCAGTTACAGCCGCGTGAACGCGCTTCAGGAGCAGATGACAACGAACAGGCGCTTCGCCCACATAAGCGACGACCCGTCCGCGTTCCTCGCGGGGCAGCGGGCGCGGTACGCCCTGACGCGCGTCGCGGATTACCGGCGCGCGATAGATACGGCCAAGTCACGCCTTACGCAGGCGGAATCGGACCTTATGGATTTGAACGAAATTGCCGTGAGCGCGTATGAAACCGTCGTCGATCTCGCGAACGACACGAAGGAAACGGGCGACAGGCAGAACGTGTCGGAATACATAGCGCGGCTCCGCGACCACACGCTTATGACGCTCAACTCCATATTCGGGGACAAGTACGCAATGGGCGCGTACAACACCTCGGGGACGCACGCGTCGGGCGAGAAAATCGCCCCGTTCACGGTGGACGAAACGACGGGGAATCTGCTGTTCAACGGCATTGACGTGGCGGAGCCCGCGAACTTCGCGAAAATAGAAGCCGCGATGGGCGAGGTCATAAAATACGACGTCGGCGTGTCGGCGGAAATAAGCGTCGCGGTGAACGGCGCGGCGGCGGCGGTTTTCAGCGTCGAAAAGGACTCCGGCGGAAACGTGACGAAAATATCAAACCTTTACAACACGCTCGACGACTTGTATGAAAAGCTTCAGGATCCGGATTGTACGGGGAAGGAACTGTCGGATGAGTATGTCGCCCCGTTTCAGGAGGCGCAGAAGAAGACGCTCGCCTTAGTGGCGGAGATAGGCGGAAAGCAGAAGCGCCTCGACCTTTTGGAATCCAAGTATGAGCAGGACGCTATCAACTATACGCAGATGAAGTCCGACGCGGAGGACGCGGACGAGGCGGAGCTCATAATGCAGTTCAAAATGGCGGAAACGGTGTACAAGGCCGCCCTTGCGGTGGGCAATTACGTGTTGCAGCCTACGCTGATGGATTTCATCAATTGATATGAGAGGTGAGTTTTCCGGATGACCATCCCCCGGATAAATATCGACCAGCAGCGGGCGACTATCGGGATAACGTTCCCGCGCCCCGAGTTGCAGATAGACACGCCCCGCCCCTCGATGAAAATAACCGTTGAGGACGCGAGGCTTGAAATGCACTGGGACATGCCCGTGTTCAGCACGGATAAAGAGGAGTACTACAACGAGCTGGGGCTCCGGAAGCCGGACGCCCTGCGCCGCCGTCAAACGGAGGTCTACAAGCAGGCGGGGCTGGACAACACCGCGAAAATCACGCGCGACGGATGGTACATAGGCGCCGTGGAGCAGCAGGGCAACCGCGTGGCGGAGCTTGAAAAACGCCGCACGCTCGCCCCCCCTACGGTCACGGTGAACGTCAAGGCGTTCCCGTCGCACCTCCCGCAGATGTCCTGGGAAATATCGCGCCCGGAGCTCGAATATTACCCATACGAGATAAACATCGACGTGGACGGGGAATACATGCCCGCGATAACGCTGGACGGTTCCCTGTTCGTGGAGGTGTATCTGCGCGACAGACCGTACCTGACCATCACCGTCGCCGAGCAGGTGGAGGCTGCGATGGATCCGTACAGGACGCACAGGGAGATAAACGAAGCGATATGAAAGGGGGGCGCTTATGCTGCTTGAAACGGCGCGCTTCGGGCAAATAGAGATCGACGGCGACAAGTTGCTGCGTTTCCGCTCGGGCGTTCCCGGGCTTGAGGAATACCGCGTGTTCGCGGTTCTCCGCTTTGAGGAGAGTCACCCCATAATGTGGCTCCAGTCGGCGGAGGAACCGCGCGTTTCCCTGCCGGTGATAGACCCGTTCATAATCAAGCCGGATTACGTTTTCGATATTTCCGACGAGGACGCGGCGGAGCTCGGGCTTCTCGGCGCGGATGAGGTTCAGGCGCTTTCCGTGCTCGTGATACCGGAGAAGATGGAGGATATGACCGTGAACTTCGCCGCGCCCGTCGTGATAAACACGCGCACGGGGGACTCCAAACAACTCATCCTGGGGGGCGACGCCCACGCGGCGCGCGTTCCCGTTTTTCTCGACATTGCGCGGTATCTGAGGGAGGAAAGCGCGGAAAGGGGGGGCGCGGATGCTGATCCTGTCGAGAAAGATAAATGAGACGATAGTCATCGGCGAGAATGTCCGCGTGACGTTGCTCGGAATCGAGGGCGACAAGATAAAAATCGGCATAGACGCGCCGAAAAGCATCCGCGTTTTCCGCGAAGAGGTGCTGGAGGCGACGAAGGTCACGAACCGCGAGGCGCTTGACGCCCCGACGGTGTCTTTCGACTTGTCGCGGCTGTGACGCGCGGTCGGCGGGTTCTACTCCGCCGCGTCCGCGTCCGCTTCCGCTTCCTTCTCCGTCCTCGCCGTCGCTATCACCTTCGCGCCCTCGCCGAGGCGCATGAGGCGCACGCCCTGCGTCGCGCGGCTCAGCACCGATATGTCGGCCGCCGCCATGCGGATAATCGTCCCGTCGTCGGAGATGAGCAGGACGTCGTCGTCCTCGCTGACGACTTTTATGTCCGCGACTTTGCCCGTTTTCTCGGTTATCTGATAGTTCTTGCGCCCCAGCCCGCCCCGGCTCTGCGCCTCGCCGTCCCCGTCGCCGCCGCGCAGATACTCGGATATCGCCGTGCGCTTGCCGTAGCCGTTCTCCGTGACGGTGAGGAGCATACCGCCCTCGCGCGCGCGCGCCGCGCCGACGCAGTAATCGCCGCCGCGCAGCCTTATGCCGCGCACTCCCGCCGCCGTGCGTCCCATTGGCCGCAGGTCTGTCTCGCGGAAGCATATGGCCGCGCCGTCGTGCGTGGCGATGAGTATATTCTCTCTGCCGTCCGTGTCGCGCACGGAAATGAGCTCGTCGTCGTCCGCGAGGTTTATCGCGCGTATCCCGACGTTTCTGATATTCCGCAACTCGGTGGCCTCCATGCGCTTGACGGTGCCCCGGCGCGTGACGAAAACTAAATAGCTCGCTTCCTCCATACGCGCTTTTATCATCGCCGTTATGCGCTCGCCGCTGTCCACCGGCAAGAGGTTCACAACGTTTGTGCCTTTTGCCGTCCTGCCCGCCTCCGGTATCTGGTATCCCTTGCGGCGGAACGCGCGCCCCCGGTTCGTGAAGAACAGGATGTAGTCGTGCGTGGACGCGGAGAGGATATTTTCCACGTAGTCCTCCTCACGCGTCGTCATGGCGGTGACGCCGCGTCCGCCGCGCCGCTGAGACCTGTACGTGCTGGCCGGCTGGCGTTTGATATAGCCCGCGTTCGTCAGCGTGTAGACGCATTCCTCCTCGTCGATGAG
>JAITJC010000080.1 GCA_031279125.1 Oscillospiraceae bacterium | reverse complement strand
CGTTGCCAAATGGGGAACCCGATTCGTTTATTTGTAAATCGTTTTAATGTGGAAACAATTGATGGTATAACCGCGTTCGTAGGGGACGGCGTCCTCGACGTCCCGTTGTTCAACACCATTCGTAGACGTCCCGTTGTTCAACACCATTCGTGGGGGACGGCGTCCTCGACGTCCCGTTGTTCAACTCCGTTCGTAGGGGACGGCGTCCTCGACGTCCCGGTGTTCAACACCATTCGTAGGGGACGGCGTCCTCGACGTCCCGTTTTCAACACCGTTCGCAGGGGACGGCGTCCTCGACGTCCCGTTGTTCAACACCAAAACAATCATATGGATGTGATTTGGCATTACAACATAATACGGTATTTCGACGTGTTCATAATGCCGATGTATTTCTGTTATGCAATTTGCCACGATAACGCCATATGACGACAACACGCAATGCGGCGTTCCGGTGGCAGACGTCGGGGCGGGGGCAGACGTCGGAGCGGTGGCAGACGTCAGAACGTGGGCAGACGTCGGAGCGGGGGCAGACGTCGGGGCGAGGGCAGACGTCGGAGCGGTGGCAGACGTCGGAGCGAGGGGGGATGACGGGGCGAGGGGGGATGACGGGGCGGTGGCAGACGTCGGGGCGGGGGCAGACGTCGGAGCGGTGGCAGACGTCAGAACGTGGGCAGACGTCGGAGCGGGTGCAGACGTCGGTGCGAGGGCAGACGTCGGAGCGGTGGCAGACGTCGGAGCGAGGGGGGATGTCGGGGCGGTGGGGGGGGATGTCGGGGCGTCGAGGACGCCGCCCCCTACATTGGGGATTCGCGTGTCCGCACCGTGGATGATGTCGCTCAATATCTCGTGTCGGTCTTTTACGCACACCGTGATGAAATACGCGCCGCTTTGGCTGTAATCGTAATCCTTCAGCCGATTCGGCTTACGCGCGGGCGGGGCGATCATCGCGGGGGGGCGCGTTCTCGGGGGGTTCTTCCTCATACGGCGTCACATCCTTTCGCGGGCGGGCTCTTCGTCCGGATAAAAACAATCATCGCGCCAATTGCGCGGATTGTAATCGCGGTCATCGCGGGAGAGCGCGGGACGGGGAATTGCTCCGGGGTCGTCAGACGAAGCGGGGAACCTGCCGATTTCACGGGGAACGGTGAATGATAGGTTGGGTAAGAGGAAAAAGTTGAGCGCGATAAGTGAGGACATATCGATCATCAACGAGGCGCGTTCCCGTGGAATTCAACCGGCAGGTTCCCCGCTTCGTCCGGGGCGCCGGAAAAACAGAACACACGCGCGGACACATTTTAATGACGGTCTGCGCGTGTGATTACGGTTCACTCGCATTCCGTCGCCCGGTATCCGGCGGGCGCGGGGGTTCTTCCTTTTCAAAGCTCCGGCTTATCCCAATACGGGCTTCACGGTGACCTGCTCGCGGGGATTTTCACCCCATTCATTTTGCCCCGGCGTATGCCGGGCGCACAGAAGAAACGCGATATTGAGCTGTGGTTCGCGGCGCGGGAAGTCCGCCTTTTCGGCTTTTTCCCTGTAACGCCTATGATAACACGTCGAAAAGGGCCTGTCAAGCGTCAGGAACGGTTTTTCTGGTATTCTGTAACGATCTTTTTGTACTATCGGACTGAATTCCGCGAAAATTCGCAATCCGGGGCTTACAATGTTTTGGCTTTCTCCATCGCCTCATCGATGTCCCCGACCATGAAAAACGCCTGTTCCGGCGTGTCGTCCGCGTCCCCGCCGAGTATGGCCTCAAAGCTCCGCACCGTGTCCTCAAGTTTCACGAAACGCCCCTGTTTGCCGGTGAATGTTTCCGCGACGAAAAACGGCTGAGAGAGGAATTGCTGTATCCGCCGCGCGCGGTACACGATTTTCCTGTCGTCCTCCGTCAGTTCCTCCATTCCGAGTATGGCGATGATGTCGCGCAGTTCCCTGTATCTGTTCAGGCAGGACGCGACGCCGCGGGCCGCGTCGTAGTGGCGCTGTCCCACCGCCGCCGGGGTAAGTATCCGGGAATAGGATTCCAGGGGCGATACGGCGGGGTATACGCCTATCTCCGCGACTGAGCGCGACAGCACCGTTGTGGCGTCAAGGTGCGTGAATATCGTCGCGGGGGCGGGGTCCGTGAGGTCGTCCGCCGGGACGTATATCGCCTGTACGCTTGTTATGGAGCCGTCTTTTGTGGATACGATGCGTTCTTCCAGCATGCCGAGTTCCGTTGCGAGCGTCGGCTGGTACCCGACGGCGGACGGCATACGCCCCAGCATGGCGGAGACTTCGTTGCCCGCCTGGACATAGCGGAATATGTTGTCGATGAAAAGCAGCACGTCGCGGTTCATCACGTCGCGGAAGTATTCCGCCATCGTCAGCCCGGTCAGCCCGACGCGCATGCGCGAGCCGGGCGGTTCGTTCATCTGCCCGAAGGCGAGCGCCGTTTTTTCGATGGCGCCGGAGGCGCGCATGTCGGCTATCAGCTCCGTGCCTTCCCGTGAGCGCTCCCCCACCCCGGCGAACACGGAAAAGCCCCCGTGGTGCGTCGCGATGTTGTAGATGAGTTCCATTATCAGCGTCGTCTTCCCCACGCCCGCGCCGCCGAAAAGGCCTATCTTCCCGCCCTTGGCGTAGGGCGTCAAAAGGTCGATGACCTTTATGCCCGTTTCCAGGAATTCCGTCTGCTCCGTGAGGTCGGTGAATTTCGGCGCGCTTCTGTGAATGTCCCACATCTCATCGGCTTCGATCTCTCCCCCGCCGTCTATGGGGCGCCCCAGCACGTCCACAACGCGCCCGAGCACGCCCGCGCCGACGGGTACGCGTATGCCGCGGCCCAGCGCCGTGACCGCCGTCCCGCAGGCGAGGCCGTCCGTCGCGTCGAGCGCTATACAGCGCACAAGCCCCGGCGCGACGTTCGCGGCGACTTCCATGTGCCGCCCGTCGGACGTCACCAACAGGTCGTTTATGCGCGGTTCCGTCCCCGCTCCCGCGAATCGCACGTCCAGCACGGGGCCGGAGATACGCTCTATTGAGCCGGAGGGCGCCGCCCCGTTCGCCGTTTCCGCCATGTCAAACTCCCTCCTTCAAAATCTCCGCCGCGCCCGTTATCTCCGCAAGTTCGTTCGTAATGGCGCTCTGCCGCGCCATATTGTATTGCGTCGTAAGGGCTTTCAGCATGTCCCCCGCGTTTTGCGTGGAGGAGTGCATGGCGTTCATACGCGAATGGTGCTCGCTCGCGTACGCCTGCGCCATTATGCCGAACACCAGCCCCAGGATATACTGCGGCACAAGCTCATTGAGAACCGCTTGCGGCGACGGGCTGTAAATAAGCTCCTCGCGCTCATCGTCGGCGATGTCGAGGTAGTCCTCCTCCACCAGCGGCAGTATGCGGCACTCGAACGGCGTGTTTTTCAGCTCGTCGTAAAACGCCGTGAACACCATGTGAACCTCATCCGTCAGCCCCTCGTCATACAGTCTCATAATCTCGCGCGAGATGCGGCGGGCAGCCTTCATCGTCGGGTCTTGGACGATGCCGAACATCGATATGTCGGGCGTCCTCCCGCGCCTTCTGTAGTGTTCCTCCGCCGTCAGGCCTATCGTGACAAGCAGGGCGTCCGGGAACTCCGCGAGCCTTTGGTCGGCAAGCTCTAATACGGCGGAGTTGTACGCCCCGCACAGCCCCTTGTCGCCGGAGATGACGACGTAGGCGCGCCGCCCGTCCGGGCGTTCCGTCAAGTAGGGGTGCGTGATGCCTTCCACGGAGTCAAGAATTTCGCGCATGGCGCGGCGTATGTGGTCAAAATAGAGCCTGTTGTATTCCGTGTGGGAAGCCACGCGCCTCATGCGGTTCGACGACACCATTTCCATCGCGCCCGTGATCTTCCGCGTCTGCTCCACCGCCGCTATGCGGTGGCGTATTTCATGCGTGCTCGCCATCGTCCGCCTTCCCCTCCCGCTCCAGGAACAGCCCGAAATGCCGCCGCAGGTCCGTTTTGTCGAAGTCGGACAGTTCCCCCGTCGAGTCTATGCTGCGCGTTATATGCTCCGCATTTTCGGAGAGATAGCGGAGCAGGCGCTCCTGCGCGCCGCCCACCTCGCGCCGCTCATAATGCCGGAACAGTCCCCCGCCGGACGCGAGCAGCAGACAGACCTGCTCCGAAAGCGAGAGCATACGTTCCGCCGGCTGGCGCAGAAGTTCCATCAGCCTCTCTCCGCTTTTCAGCATATCAGCCGTCGCGCGGTCAATGTCGGCGCCGAACTGCGCGAAAACCGCCATATCCCTGTACTGCGCGACTTCAAGCCGCAGGGAACCGGAAACGGCGCGCATCGCCCGGCGCTGGGCCGCCCTGCCAACGCGCGACACGGACAGTCCGACGTTCACGGCGGGGCGCTGGCCGGCGTTGAACATTTCGCTTTCGAGGTAAATCTGCCCGTCCGTTATGGAGATGATGTTCGTCGGTATATACGCCGAAATGTCCCCCGCCATGGTTTCAACGATGGGCAGGGCGGTAAGCGTGCCGCCGCCGAGTTCCGGAGATAAGCGCGCCGCGCGCTCAAGCAGGCGCGAATGGAGATAGAACACGTCGCCCGGATACGCCTCGCGCCCGGAAGGGCGGCGCAGAAGGAGCGACATTTGCCTGTACGCCGCCGCGTGCTTAGACAGGTCGTCGTACACTATCAGCGCGTCGCGCCCGGAGTACATAAATTCCTCCGCCACGGCGCACGCCGCGTATGGCGCGATATACTGCATCGCCGCCGAGGAGCCCCCGGGGGCGGAGACGACGACCGTGCTGTCCATTGAGCCGGCCTCGCGCAGGGTTTTCGCGATTTCGGACACCGCGGACGCCTTTTGACCTATCGCGCAGTAGACGCATATCACGCCGCGCCCGCGCTGGTTCATTATCGCCTGAAGGGCGATGGATGTTTTCCCCGTCTGCCTGTCCCCGATTACAAGCTCCCGCTGGCCCTTGCCGATGGGGATCATGCTGTCAATCGCCAAGATGCCCGTTTCAAGCGGCGTGTCCACGGCGGCGCGCTGGGTGATCGTCGGCGCGTGGGTCTCCACCGGGCGCACGCGCGAGGCGCGGAGCGGCTTGCCGTCAAGCGGTCTGCCGAGCGGATCGACAATCCTGCCCAAAAGTTCCTGTCCAACGCCGATCTCCGCCACGCGCCCCGTCGGGTGCGCGGCGCTTGAGGTCGATACAGTCCCGTCGAGAATCGCCGCGCCGACGCTGTCTATGCGCAAATCGAGCGTCAGGCCTATCGCCCCGCCGTCAAAATCCAAAAGCTCCCCGTAGCGGCAGCCGGTAAGCCCGGAGATGTGGGCTATGCCGTCGGCACAGCTTTGCACCTCTCCCCGGCTGTAGGCCCTCGGCGGCGCCGTGATGTTCTTCGCCCGCTGTTTCAACAGCTCGCCTATGCCGTCAAAGCCCGATACCGGCTCGCCGCCGTCGTCCGCCAGCGCTTCAGAGAACTCGCGCAGACGCGAGGCGAAGCTCGCGTCATAGACGCGCCCGTCGATTACGGCGATGAACCCGCCCGTTATTTTCTCGTCCGCTATGACGTCAAAATCCGGCGCCTCGCCGAGCTTTTCGCGGAAGCCCTCCCGGACGGCTGCTATGCCGTCCTTGTCGTCAAGCGAGGCGACTATGAGAACAGGCTTTGCCATTACCGAGCTTTCTCCTCAAAAAAGCCGCGCGCCGCCGACAAATTGTCGTCGGGGGAAGCCTCGCGCCGCAATATGCCCGACGCCATCTCGGCGGCGAGCTGGGCGATCTCTCGCCGCGCGGAGGCGACGGCCTCCCGCCGCTCCGCGGCTATGCGCTCGCGCGCGTCGGAGAGCATTTTTTCCGCCTGCGCCTTCGCGCCGTCCGTTATTTCTTTCGCCTGTTCCCCGGCGCGCGCCTGACTTTCGCGCAAAATCTCCCGTCCGCGCTCCTCAAAGTCCCCTATGCCGCTCTCGTACTCCGATTTCATCGCCTCGGCTTCCGCCTTCGCGCGTTCCGCGCCGTCAAGCTCGGCTTTCACGCGCGCCGCCCTCTCCGACAAATACGCAGAGACGGGGCGCCACAGGATCAGCCGCAGAAGAATGAACAGCACAACCACGCTGAGGGCGTGGATTATCACATCGACAGGCTGCAGTCCTTCCATTGCCTCACACCTTCGTAAACAGCATGAAAAGCGCCATCACGAAGCCGTATATCGCCGTCGCCTCAGTCAGCGCCATACCGAGCAGCATGGTGCTGTTGATTTTTCCCGCCGCCTCCGGCTGACGGGCTACGGCGTCAACGGCTTTCCCGGTCGCAAGGCCCATGGATATCGCCGCCGCGACGCAGGGGAGAAGGCAGAGCGCTACCGCAAAAAGTTCCATTTGTAATCTTATCCTTCCTGTTTGTGAGTTTTTATTCAACCGCTTCCTGTATGAAGGTCAGCGAGAGCGTGACGAATATGAACGCCTGCATCAGCGGGTGAAACACGTTGAAATACAGCCCGACGACGCTTGTTATCCCGACGGCGTTGCTGCCGAGCGCGGAATAGAGCAGATCCATTATGATCATGCCGCCGAGCATATTGCCGAAAAGCCGCGCCGCGAGCGACACGGGTATCGCGAGGTCGGTCACTATTTTTATGGGCAGGACTACCGGCGTCGGCCTCGCCAAGGACTTTATGCGCCCGACTATCCCCTTTTTCTTTATGCCGTAGACGTTTATCAGCACGAATGTGATAATCGACAGCCCGAACGTGAACGTGATGTCAGAAGAGGGCGTACGTACCCCGAAAAGCTCCAGCGCCGCGCAGCCGACGAGCAGCGCCGCCACGGAGAACATATACGAGCCGAGCATCTCCCCCTCTCCGAGGACATTCGACCCGGCGTATTTGATCATCTCCCCGACGGCGGCCTCAAGCGCGTTCCGCGCGCCGCGCGGGGGGTCGGAGGCGCGGCGCAGGACGAAGATTCTGAGAAGCAGAGCCAGGACGATAATCACCGCCATTACCGCCCACAGCCGCAGAACCGTTTCGGAAACGCTCAGGCCGAAAAGCTCGCGCCGCCCCGCCCATATGGAAAACCCGGTCAAGTCCTCCGCCTCGCGCTTGCCGAACAGTATGTTCAAAAGCCGCGTCACGGCGAGGTACAGCGCGGCGACCGCCGCCGCCGTCGAAAGCCGGCGCGTCCGCTTGTTCTTTTTCGACGGGTCGGCGGCAAAACGCCCGACCGCCGCGCGCCGCCACACAAATGCCGCCGCCGAAGCCGCGGCGAACGCCGCGAGCAAGATCCAGTTCAACATTCAGGAGCGCCTCCCCTTGAATATCGTCTTCAACGCCGCGCCGAGGACGAGTGTCGCCGCCGCGCCTGTTCCCGCCCAAAGCAGGGCCTCGCGGTAAAACAGCGCGACCGCCGCGAGCGCCGCGAACGGCAAAATCCACTGCGCGAACCCGATGGCGGCGAACCTCCCGCCGCGCGTCACGCGCTCCGCGAACAGCAAGAGCAGCGCGAGCTGGGCCGCCCCCGCAGCGACGCCGATAATAAGCCCGATTGCGATTTCCAATAGCCCGTTCCCCCGCCGTTTAAGCCGATTTTCTCCTACAATGGCGCATTTTACTCCTATCAATCCCAAAATGCAACATAAATTTTTTAATGTCAGTATGTAAATTGTTCAGGGAAAATGTCGCCCCATGATAAGCGGGCGGCCGCGCGCCGCTGAGGGCTAAGCCTCTCCCCGCCGAAGGATTTCCTTAAGGAACACACCCGTGTGACTCTCCGGGCACTGCGCGCACGCTTCCGGCGTGCCGGCGAACACGACCTCCCCGCCGCGGTCGCCGCCCTCCGGCCCGAGGTCGATGATGTGATCCGCCGTCTTTATGACGTCGAGGTTGTGCTCTATGACGACGACTGTGTTCCCGGTCTCCACGAACTTCCGCAGTACATCGATCAGCCGGTGGACGTCCGCCGTGTGCAGCCCCGTCGTCGGCTCGTCCAGCACATAGAACGTGCTGCCCGTGCTGCGCTTAGAAAGCTCCGTGGCGAGCTTCACCCTCTGCGCCTCCCCGCCGGAGAGCGTCGTGGAGGGCTGACCCAGCTTTATATAGCCCAGCCCGACGTCAAGGAGCGTGTCGAGCTTCGATTTTATTTTCGGCAGGTTCCCGAAGAACTCCGCGCCCTCGTCCACTGTCATATCGAGGATGTCGCTGATGTTTTTCCCCTTGTAGCGCACCTCCAGCGTTTCGCGGTTATAGCGCTTCCCCCGGCAGACGTCGCAGGGGACGTAAATGTCCGGCAGGAAGTGCATCTCTATCTTTATCAGTCCGTCCCCGGCGCACGCCTCGCACCGCCCGCCGCGCACGTTGAAGCTGAATCTGCCCGCGCCGTAGCCCCGAGTCTTCGCGTCCTGCGTGGACGCGAAAAGCTCGCGTATGTCGTTGAACACGCCCGTGTACGTCGCGGGGTTGGAGCGCGGGGTGCGCCCTATCGGGGACTGGTCTATACTGATGACCTTGTCGAGGTGCCGAAGCCCCTGTATCTCCCTGTACGCGCCGGGGCGGATCTTCACGCGGCCGAGTTCCGCCGCGAGCGCCTTGTACACGACCTCATTCACGAGAGAGGATTTGCCGCTGCCGGATACGCCGGTTACGGCTGTCATGACGCCGAGCGGGATCTCCACGTCTATGCCTTTCAGATTGTTCTCCGAGGCGCCGAGGATTTTCAGCATCTTCCCGTTTCCCGCCAGCCTCTCCGCCGGCACGGGGATGCTCCGGCGTCCGGACAGATACTGCCCGGTGATGGAGCGCTCGCAGGCCTTTATCTCATCCGCCGTCCCGACGGCGACAATCTCCCCGCCGTGTACGCCCGCGCCGGGACCGACGTCCACGATGTAGTCGGCGGCGCGCATCGTCTCCTCGTCGTGCTCCACGACGAGGAGCGTGTTCCCGAGGTCGCGCAGGCGTTTGAGCGTCGCCAGCAGCTTCGCGTTGTCGCGCTGGTGCAGGCCTATCGACGGCTCGTCGAGAATATACAGCACGCCCATGAGCGAAGAGCCTATCTGTGTCGCGAGGCGTATGCGCTGGGCCTCCCCGCCGGACAGACTGCCCGCGCGGCGGCTCATTGTCAGGTATTCCAGCCCGACGCTCCGCAGGAAGCCGAGCCGCTCGCGTATCTCCTTTATGATCCGCTCGCCTATCATCGCCTCTTTTTCCGTCAGCTTCAGCGTCTCCATAAAGCCGAGCGCGCCGACGACGGACATCCCGGCGAAATCGTCTATGCTTATCCCGCCGACGGTGACGGCGAGCGCCTCTTTTTTCAGCCGCTTCCCGCCGCACGAGGGGCAGGGGTGTTCCGACATGCACTGCTCCAGCTCCCAGCGCATGCCCGGCGACTGCGTCTCCTTGTAGCGGCGCTCTATGTTGTTCACGATGCCCTCGAACGCCTGTTGGAACGCGCCGCGCCCCCGCGCCTTCTCGTAGACCAGGCTGAGCTTTTCGC
Organism: Oscillospiraceae bacterium; assembly: GCA_031279125.1. Classification (GTDB taxonomy): domain Bacteria; phylum Bacillota; class Clostridia; order Oscillospirales; family Oscillospiraceae; genus JAIRRO01. The sequence goes on along the minus strand of JAITJC010000080.1, from coordinate 6,194 downwards.
CCTTCGTTCCGTACAGGATGGCGTCCAACGCGCCGGGGGGCAGGTCTTTTATCGGCGTGTCGAGAGAGAAGCGGTACTTTTTCGCGATGGCGGCGAAATACATGTTCGATATGCCGTCGCCGCGAGCGCCGCCCCAGCCGGAGGCTGTGATGGCGCCTTCCGATATAGAGAGCGACTTGTTCGGTATTATGATGTCCGGGTCGGCGCGAAGCTGAACGCCCAGCCCCGTGCAGTCAGGGCACGCCCCGTATGGGTTGTTGAAAGAGAACATGCGCGGCGTGAGCTCTTCCATGGATACGCCGCAGTCCTCGCACGCGTAGTTTTGAGAGAACAGCAGCTCGCGCCCCTCGTCGATCACGTCCGCGATTACGAGCCCGCCGGAGAGTGACGACGCCGTTTCGATGGAATCCGTCAGGCGGCTCGCGGCGTCCCCGCGTATGACGAGACGGTCCACGACGACCTCTATGCTGTGTTTTTTGTTTTTATCGAGCTTGATTTCCTCCGAAAGGTCGTACACGCTGCCGTCCACTCGGACGCGCACATAGCCAGACTTCCGCGCGTCGTCGAAAACCTTCTGGTACTCCCCCTTTCGCGCGCGCACGACGGGGGCGAGAATCTGTACCCGCGCCGCCTCCGGCAGGGACATGAGCTTGTCGATTATCTGGTCCACGGACTGCTGCTTTATCTCCTTGCCGCACACGGGGCAGTGCGGGATGCCTACGCGTGCCCACAGCAGCCGCAGATAGTCGTAAATCTCCGTGACGGTGCCGACGGTGCTGCGCGGGTTGCGCGACGTCGTCTTCTGGTCGATGGAAATGGCGGGGGAGAGTCCCTCTATGTAATCCACGTCGGGCTTTTCCATCTGCCCGAGGAACTGGCGCGCGTAGCTTGACAGGGACTCGACATAGCGCCGCTGCCCTTCCGCGTATATCGTGTCGAACGCGAGCGAGGACTTCCCGCTGCCGGAGATGCCCGTCATTACGACGAGCTTGTCGCGCGGGATTTCAATGTCGATGTTTTTCAGATTGTTTTCCCGTGCCCCTTTTATAAACAGCTTGTCCTGCAATATTACGCCTCTTCCCTCTGTCTATCTGCCGCTGTCGGTTTCGGACATATGCCGCGCGAGGTCGAGCGTTTTGCAGGCGTAAGCCCACTCGTTGTCGTACCACGCGAAAACTTTCGCGAACCTGTCCGTCAGCATGATCCCGGCGGAGGCGTCGAATATCGACGTGTGCCCGTCGTGTATGAAGTCGCTCGACACGACGGCGTCCTCCGTGTACGCCAGGATGCCTTTCATATACGTCTCTGAGGCGAGCTTCATCTCCGCGCATATGTCGGGGTATTTCGCGGGGCGTTCGAGGTTCACCGCCAAATCCACAACGGAGACGTTTATCGTCGGCACGCGCATGGACATCCCCGTAAGCTTGCCGTCAAGCTCCGGGATCACCTTCCCGACGGCCGCCGCCGCGCCGGTCGAGGACGGGATTATGTTCGCGAAGGATGCCCTGCCGCCGCGCCAGTCCTTGCGCGAGGAGGAGTCCACGGTTTTCTGGGAAGCCGTCACCGCGTGGATCGTCGTCATAAGCCCGGACGCCACGCCCCATCTGTCGTTCAGTATTTTCGCGACGGGCGCGAGCGCGTTCGTCGTGCAAGAGGCGTTCGAGACGATGTCCATATCCCGTCTGTACGTCCGGTGGTTGACGCCCATCACGAACATCGGCGCGTCGCCCGACGGGGATGTGAGTATGACCTTCCCCGCCCCGGCGCAAAGGTGCGCCGACGCTTTCTCAACCGTTTTGAACTGCCCTGTGGCGTCGATCAGGTATTCGACGCCCGCCGTCTTCCAGTCTATCGCCGACGGGTCGCGGCTCGAAAAGCACGGTATCTCCCGCCCGTCTATGCTCAGGCTGTCGTCCGAATGGCGCACCTCGCGGCCAAACCCGCCGTGGACGCTGTCGTATTTCAGCATATACGCCATGTAATCCGGCTCGACCGTCGCGTTTACGGCCATGACCTCAAACTCCGGGCGATCCGCCGCCGCCCGCAGCACCATGCGCCCTATCCTGCCGAAGCCCGTAAGTCCTATTTTAATACCCAAGGACGAATTCCCCCATTGCGAAAATATATCTGCCGGGACAGTATGTCCTATGCTGGCGGAAAACCGATTGACAGGGCGGGGAGGGACGCGATATAACGCGCGCGGGCAGCAGCCGAAACGGCTCGCCCGGTTATAGTGCTGGCACGCCCGGAGGGACTCGAACCCCCGACCTTCTGGTTCGTAGCCAGACACTCTGATCCAACTGAGCTACGGGCGCATATTCGCTTTTCCGGCGCGGGAGACATACTACCACACGCCGAAATAAAATGCAAGCGTTTTTCAGGGTATCCCGAAAAACTTTTTCCCGTTCAGGAGCGCCGCCTCCGCGAGAGTCTCCGTGCCGATGCCGCGCGCGGCTGCGAGGCACCGCGCGATGTGGGACAGATTGCGGGAGTCGTTGCGCCCGCCGCGCGCGGGTTCCGGGGACAGATACGGCGCGTCCGTTTCGAGCATCAGCCGGTCAAGCGGCACGCGCGCCGCCGTTTCCAGCGCCGCGCGCGCGCTTTTGAACGTGATGACGCCCGTGAACGAGAGCATCCAGTTTTTATCGCCCATGTCCAATACCCGCTTCGCCGCGTCCCAGCCGCCTGAAAAGCAGTGAAACACGCCCCGGACGCCGCGATAGTCCGAGAGGATATTCATAACGTCCTCAAACGCCTCGCGCTCGTGGATTATGACGGACGCGCCCAGCTCCCGGGCGAGCTCAAGCTGTTCGCGGAAGCGCGATTTCTGGACGTCCGGGGGCGAGAAGTTATAGTGGTAGTCGAGCCCGATTTCGCCGACGGCGGCGGCTTTCGGGTGTTTAAGCAGACAGCGCATTTCGGGGACAGAGCCTTCGTCCATCCTCATCGCGTCGTGCGGATGCACCCCGACGGCGGCGTATATGAACGGATATTTATCCGCGAGCGCCAGTCCCCGGCGCGAGGACTCAACGCTGCTGCCCGCGTTCAATATAAGCGACACGCCGCTCTCTCTCATGGCGCCGAGCAGGGCGTCCCGGTCGCCGTCAAAGCGCTTGTCGTCGTAGTGCGCGTGGGTGTCGAAAAACATTTTTTGAAAACCTCCGGAAAAACGCTTGCAATCCGCAAGCGGGTGTGATAGAGTAAACGGCGGTCGGTTCCGCGCGGCGCGCGCTTTGCGCGTCCGCGCGTCATAAAATTATGTGGAGTGTGTTTTCTGTGGTCACAGCCGTTATCATCATCGATCTTATAGTCTGCGTCCTGCTGACGGCGATAGTCGTCGTTCAGTCGGGCAAAACCTCCGGGCTCGCGGGCGCCCTCGGCGGCGGTTCCGATACGTTTCTCGCGAAGAACAAGGCGAAAACGCTCGACGCGAAGCTCTCTCGCGGGACGAAGTGGGTCGCCGTGACGTTCATCGTCCTGACGCTGGTTTTGAACATCATCATAAAATAGCGGGCGCCGCCCCGGCGGTCACGCCGTCACCGTGCCGATGAGCTCTCCGCTGAACAGCGCGGCGGCGTTTATCTCGTCGTAATCGACGTGCATATATGTCGCGTAATCCGGAGAGACGCGGGCTATGACCTCGTCAAAAACCAAGGCGCGCTCCCCGTCCACGCGGACGCGCACGATCTGCTTGTCGCGCAGCCCGAATTTTTCCGCGTCCTCAGGCGTCAAATGTATGTGCCGCTTTGCGACTATGACGCCCTCCGGGATCGTGACATCACCCTCCGGCCCCGTCAGGACGCATCCCGGCGAGCCCGCGAGGTCGCCGCTCTCGCGCACGGGCGGCGCGAAGCCGAGCGCGCGCGCGTCCGTGAACGACAGCTCAACCTGGTCGCGTTTGCGGCACGGGCCTATGATCGTCAGCTCGGTTTTGCCGCGGGGTCCCGTGACCGTGACCTTGTGCGGGGTGGCGAACTGTCCGGGCTGGGACAGCATCTTTTTCGCCTCAAGCTCAAAGCCGCGCCCAAAGAGCTTGTCCAGCGTTTCGCGCGTGACGTGACAGTGCTTCCCCGAACCTTCAATGACCACTTTGATTTCTGACATATCCGTATACCTCTTGCTTTCTTAAAATATAATCTACACGCCGGCTGGCACGATTGCCGCCCCCGCGACCGCGGTTTCCGCTTGCCCCGCGGTTATCTCCGCGACGCGGCGCCTGAACGCTTCCGCGCGCTCCGGCTCAAGCAGAACTTCAAGCGTCACGCTCTCCGCGTAATCCGCGTCCGTGACGGTGCCCCCGTGCGCGGAAATTTCGCTCTTTATCCTCGGCGCGGCGCGATAGGAGCAGACGGCGCGGACGCGCGTTTTAGTCACGAAGCGTTTCGGCGCCGAGTCCCGGAGCGCCGCCATGGCCGCCGCCGTATACGCCCGTATAAGCCCTCCTGGACCGAGAAGCGCGCCGCCGAAGTACCTTGTCACAACGCAGACCGCGCCGCGTATATTCTCCCGCCGCAGAAGCTCCAGCATGGGCGGGCCGGAAGTCCCGGACGGCTCGCCGTCGTCAGAGGCGCGTCCCGAACCGTCGGGCAGGACGTAGCACCACGGGTGATGGCGCGCCGCCCTGTGTTCCGCCCTCGCGCGCTCAAGCTCCGCGCGGGCGCCGTCCTCCCCCGGCGCGTACAGGACGCGGCCGAGAAACCGCGAACGCTTCTCCGTTATCTCCGACGCTCCCGCGCGGGAAGGCGAAAAAAACTCCATAGCCCGCTCCTTTACGCTCCTTCTTTTCCAGTTTATACGATGGCGGGCGCATAGTCAAGCGGAAGCCAGACCTTTTGAATCCGCCTTGCAAGATCCGGCGCGATATGTTACGATACGAGACATCCCGATACGCGGTTCCGGTCGCGCATTGCGATAAGAAACGATTCCGGAGGAACGACTGTGAAAAAACGCATTGCTTTATTTGCTCTATCCGCGCTCCTGCTCCGCCCTGCGCTCTCCCCGGCGCTTGCGGCGCCTGATTCGCCGCGCTTTTCGGATGTGCCGGAGACGGCGTGGTATCACGACAGCGTCGTATTCGCGGCTGAGCGCGGGCTTTTGGAGGAACGGGACGGCGGAATTTTTGACCCGGACGGGACGCTGACGTTCCGCGAGGCGGCGGCGCTCGCCGGACACCTGAATCCGGATTTTGAGGCGGAATATGAGGGAGACGGAGCTTCGCCCGTTCCCCGCGCCGAATTCGCGGAGTACATTTACCGGGCGCTGGGGGACGGCGCGCTGGAACCGATAAATGAAATATCGGACTCCGCCATCCGCGATGTGGAGCGCTCGGCGAGCTTCCGCGCGGCGGTTTACGCGCTGTACAGGGCGGGGGTGCTGACAGGCTCCGATAAATTCGGGAGATTTTTCCCGGAGAGGACGCTCACGCGCGCGGAGGCGTGCGTTCTGGCGCGCCGCGCGCTGGAGCCGGAGTCGCGCCGGTATGTGGAATTCCCGGAGAGCCTCAGCGCGGAGGATATTTTTGAAATAAGCCGAGGCAGCGCGTTCACGATTGAAACATATGATAAAAACGGGAAATTCATCAGGAATGGCAGCGGGTTTTTCATCTCGTCGGACGGGCTCGCGGCGACGTGCTTCCACGTGCTCGCGGGCGCGCATTCGGCGGAGATAACGATGAGCGGGGGCGCGAAGCACAAGGTCACGGGCGTCGCCGCTTTTGACGCGGAGACGAACGCCGCGCTGCTCAAGATAGAGGGATCTGGCTTTAGCTGGCTGCCCGTCGCGGACTCCGACGGCGTTAAAACGGGCGCGGCGGCGTACTCGCTCGGCAGCCCGCTGGGACTTGACGGGACGCTCTCGCGAGGGATTATTTCGTACGCCGGGCGCGAGGTGGAGGGGCAGAAGATGCTTCAATTCACGTCGAACATATCCCAAGGCAGCGGCGGGGGCGCCTTGCTTGACGCCTCGGGGAGAGTGATCGGGGTGACGAGCAGTTCGTATACGTACGGGGAGACTTTGAATCTCGCCGTATTGTCGAACCATGTGACAGAGTTGGAGGCGGGAGAGATAATACCGCTTGCGGCACTGGCGCGCGCGGGGGAAACAGCCGCGTGACGCCTGCTTTCGGCGGATGCCCTGAAACTGTCGCTATGGCAAAAGGCGTTATCCAAGCAATAGCGCCTTTTGCCATAATGGAG
>JAITJC010000063.1 GCA_031279125.1 Oscillospiraceae bacterium | reverse complement strand
TCAAATTCGACATTGTTTTCAGCGATTACACAAAATCTCACCCTGTTTTTTCGCGCATCAAAATCTGACGGCAAAATCCGCCGCTTGATCTTTGGCTTTAGTCAGGGGAATCATATATGCTCGGCGGCGTTGCGGGAGGGGCGATAGGCGGGAAGGTGTTCAAGAAACTTCCGGCTGTCTGGCTGCGCCGGGCGTTCGCGCTCCTCTTGATATTCGGCGGCGTCAGGAGCGTTATACTATGAGCTTCGCGTTGGCGCTTCTCGCGGGCACCGCCGCCGGCGCGCTGTCGTCTTGGGGAATAGGTGGCGGCACGCTGCTCGTGCTGTACATGTCGTTGTTTGGGCGCGCGGACCAGCGAGCGGCACAGGGGATCAATCTGCTTTACTTCCTGCCGGCCGCCGCCGCCGCGCTCGCGAGCCACATAAGGAACAAGCTCGTCGAGTGGAGGGCGGTAATCCCCGCTGCGGCCGCCGGAATTCCGGCGGCGATTATTATGTCCCTCGCCGCGTCTCAGCTTGATACGGACGCCCTGCGAAGGATTTTCGGCGTGTTTGTGACAGCCGTCGGGATATATGAGCTGTTCGCGCGCGGGAATTGAATATACCGCCGCGCCGCCGGAATTTTGCCGTTGCATATTTTCCCGGATTTGTGTACAATTCTATCGAAACGGAGGTGCTTGCCACGGAACAGGAGCGCAGCTATCCCCTGTCCCAGATTGTTTCGGAGCTGAATTTGGATATTCTTTATCCGTCGCGGGACTATGACAGCGTGATGATTACGTCCGGGGATGTACATAGGCCGGGGCTCCAGCTCGCCGGCTTCTTCGATTACTTCGACCCCACGCGCATACAGCTTATGGGGAAGATGGAGGCGTCGTACCTCGAAAAATTCCCCGCGGATGAGCGCATCCGGCGGCTTGACGCGCTTATGGCGCAAAAGATTCCGGCAATCGTCATATGTCACGGCGCGGATTTCCCGGACGAGGTGTTCGTTTCCGCGGAACGCGGCGACATCACGGTGTTGTCGAGCGAGCAGAACACATCGGATGTCATGAGCAACGTCATACGTGTCGCGCGCCGCGTGCTCTCGCCGTCCATAACACGGCACGGGGTGCTTGTGGAGGTGTACGGCATCGGGCTTTTGATTCTCGGGGAGTCCGGCGTGGGCAAGAGCGAAACGGCCATAGAGCTGCTGAAGCGCGGGCACAGGCTCATAGCCGACGACGCGGTCGAAATCAAATCCACGGATTTTAACGTCGTGCAGGGCTCCGCCCCGGAGCTCATACGGCACTATATGGAGCTTCGCGGGATAGGCGTCATCGACGTGCGCCAGATATTCGGCGTCGGGGCAATCAAGGATAGGCAGAATATTCACCTGGTCATAAACCTTGAACCTTGGAAGGACGGCGCGGTGTACGACCGCCTCGGCATAAACGAGCAGACGGTGAGCATACTCGGCGTGGAAGTCGCGTCTTTGACCATACCCGTGAGGCCGGGGCGCAATCTTGCCGTCATACTCGAAGTGGCGGCGATGAACCAGCGGCAAAAGTTTATGGGTTTCAATGCGGCGCTCGAATTCACAAAGCAGATAAACCGGCATCTCGACGAGAAAACAAAGCACAGGCTTTAATATAATTTTGGAGGGCGTATGAGAGACCTCGCGGGCGTTTTACCGGATATCGAGATTCGCTTCGGCGAGCCCATGAGCGCGCATACGTCTCTGCGCGTCGGGGGGCGCGTCCGCGCGATGATTTTTCCGAAAACGGAGGCGGAGCTATCTTTCGTGCTGCGAGCGCTGCGGGAGCGCGGGACGGATCCGCTTCTGTTCGGCGCGGGAACAAACCTGCTCGTAAGCGGCGCGGAGCTTGACATCGTCACCGTGAAAACCGCCCCCGGCGTCGGGGAAATATGCCTCTCCGGAGGGGGCGGAGCGTCCGTTTTCGCGTCCTGCGGCGTCCCTCTCGCGCGGCTCGCCGTTTTCGCGCGCGAGCGCGGACTCGGCGGCTTTGAATTCGCGCACGGGATACCGGGTTCCGTCGGCGGCGCCGTTTGCATGAACGCCGGGGCTTACGGCTCTGACATCGGAAGCGTCGTCAGGAGCGTCACTGCGATAGCCCCCGACGGAGAAATATCCGAGTTTTCGCGCGATGAATGCGATTTTAATTACCGACACAGCGCATTTAGCGACAATGATTATACAGTTTTATCCGCTATAATAGATTTATTCGCGGAAAATTCGGATAATATACGCCGTAACATGAATGAATTCGCCGAGCGGAGACGCGCCGCGCAGCCTCTCGATTTGCCGTCCGCCGGAAGCGCGTTCAAGCGCCCGCCCCTCTCCGGCGGCGTGCCCGTATACGCCGCCGCGCTGATTGAGCGGTGCGGACTGAAGGGTTTCGGTATCGGGGGTGCCGCCGTGTCGGAAAAGCACGCCGGGTTTATCGTCAATCGCGGCGGCGCGACATTTGAGGACGTCATACGCGTTATGGAGCGCGTGAAGAGCGAGGTCTTCCGTCAAAGCGGAATTGAGCTTGAGCCTGAGATAAAAATTATAGGGGGAGACGGAAAATGGATGTCCTTATAATCACCGGGCTGTCGGGGGCGGGCAAGTCCCGCGCGGCGGCGGCGCTTGAGGATATGGACTTTTACTGCGTGGACAATATGCCCGTCTCGATGATGGCGAAGTTCGCGGAACTGTGCCTCGCGACGCGCGGACGATATGAGCGCGTCGCTCTCGTCACCGACGTGCGCGCGATAGACAGCATCGCCGAGCTCTTTTCGGCGCTCGACGATATCCGCGCCGCCGGCGCGGGCGTCCGGATACTTTTCGTGGACGCGGACGTCGGCACCATCGTAAAGCGGTATAAGGAAACGCGCCGCCGGCACCCGCTTGACCCGGAGGGCACCGGGCTGGAAGCGGCCGTCCGGCGGGAGATCGAGCTTCTGGCGCCTTTGCGCGAGAGCGCGGACGAGATAATCGACACGACGAATCTGACGCTCGGCAATTTGCAGCGCCGCGTGTCCGGCATATTATTCGCCGGGGACTCGCGCGGGCGGGAGATAGGCGTCAACGTCAAGTCCTTCGGCTTCAAGCACGGGCTTCCCATTGAAGCCGACCTCGTGTTCGATGTGCGCTTCCTGTCGAATCCGTACTACGTCCCGGAGCTTCGGGATTTGACGGGGCTCGACGAAGAGGTTTACTCGTATGTCACAAACTCCCCCGACGCCGAGGAATTTATGGAAAGGCTTGTATCGCTGATGGATTTCCTCCTGCCGCGCTATATCGAGGAGGGCAAGCGGTATCTCTCCGTGTGCATTGGATGTACGGGCGGCCGCCACCGCTCCGTCGCGATAGCGCGCGCGCTGCGGGAGCGTCTGCAAAAATCCGGCTGCCCCGCCGACTGCACGCACCGCGATATCGATAAATAGGGGCGGGCGGCATGTCGTTTTCGGGCGGCGTTAAAAACGAGATATGCCGCGTCTTTCCGTCGAAAGATTGCGACATCTCTGCCGAGTGTTACGGAATTCTTCTGTACTGCAACACTTTTTCGAGCCGCGAGGTGAGGATTATCACGGAGAACGACAGCCTCGCGGAGCGCATCCCCGCGCTGTTTTCAAAATCGTTCGGCCTCGCTTTCGACGACATCCGCGCGCCAGAATCCGGAAAGCGGAGCTTTATAATCACATCCCCGGATAAGCTGGAAACTGTTTTCGGCGTTTACGGCTTCTCTCCGGACGAAACGCTCTCTCACCATATAAACCGCGCCGTCCTGGAGGATAGTTGCTGCTGCGCGTCATTTCTGCGCGGCGCGTTTCTCGCGGGCGGGAGCGTGTCCGACCCGCGCAAGAGCTATCACTTGGAACTCGCCACACCGCACGCGGGCGTGGCAAGGGAAATGCCGGCTCTGCTCCGCGAATTGGATTTTGAGCCGAAATCCGTTTCCCGCGCCGGGAACCATGTCACGTATTTCAAGCAGAGCGGGGCGATCGAGGACTTTTTGACGCTGATAGGCGCGTCCGTTTCCGCTATGGAGCTCATGGGCGCGAAAATCGAAAAGGATATGCGCAACAGCGTCAACCGCCGCGTGAACTGCGACACGGCGAACGTGTCCAAAACCGTGGACGCCGCCCAGGGTCAGCTCGAAACCATCTCGCTTTTGGATCTCGGGGCGCTTCCTGACAAGTTGCGCGATACGGCGCGGCGGCGGCTCGGCAATCCCGAGCTCAGCCTCTCGGAGCTTGCGGCGCTGCACGACCCTCCGATAACGAAATCAGGCCTTAGCCACCGTCTGCGGAGGCTTCGTGAGCTGGCGTCCGGACCCGGCGACGCCGGAAGGGAAAAATCAAAGGACGCGTAGCAATTTTTCAAGCCCCGAGCAACGCCTTCGCCATCGCGAAGAACAGCAGCAGCGCGCCGGCGTCCACGAGCGTCGTAATGACGGGCGACGCCATAACAGCCGGGTCGAGTTTCAGCTTCTTTGCCCCTATCGGCAGGATGCATCCAACTGTTTTTGCGAGCATAACCGTTGAAAGCAATGACAATGAAACAGTTATTGAGAGTATAACATCTCCACCCATGACGACTATGCGCGCGAAATTTACGGCGGCGAGGGCGGTCCCGCACAACAGCGCGACGCGCAGTTCCTTCCACAGCACGCGCAAAACGTCGGATGTCTCCACCTCTTCAAGCGCCATGCCGCGGATGACAAGCGTGGAGGACTGCGCGCCCGCGTTGCCGCCCGTATCCATCAGCATCGGTATGAACGCGACGAGCGCGGGAATCGTCGCTAAGGATTCCTCAAAGCCCGATATGATTGCCCCCGTGAACGTCGCGGACAGCATGAGAAGCATAAGCCACGGCAGACGGTTTTTCGTCAGCGTGAATATGCTTGTTTTAAGATACGGGTCGTCCGACGGTGACATCGCCGCCATGAGCTCAAAGTCCTCCGTCGCCTCCTCTTCCTGCACCGTCATGACGTCGTCAACTGTGACGATGCCGACGATGCGGTTCTCATTGTCCACGACGGGCATGGCCAAAAAACCGTATTTGCGGAAACCGCCCACGACCTTCTCTCTGTCGTCCGTCGTGACGGCGGGGACTACGCTCGTGTCCATAATCTCCGTCACGCGCGCGTCCGGCGGCGCTAAGAGCAGGGCGCGCACAGAGACGTCCCCGAGCAGGCGGCGCTCCGAATCCGTCACGTAGCAGGTGTAAATCGTCTCGCTGTCTATGCCCTCCGCGCGGATTTTGTCGAAGGCCTCCCGCACGGTCAACCGTTCCTTCAGGGCTATATACTCGATAGTCATTATGCTCCCGGCGCTGTTTTCCGGGTATTTGAGGAACTGGTTGATAATATCGCGCTTGCCGGGCTCTAAGTTCGACAGCACGCGCTTGACGACGCCCGCCGGCATTTCCTCTATAAAGTCCACCGCGTCGTCAAGGAACATCTCCTCGACGACATTTTTTATCTCGAAGTCCTTGATTTTTTCCACAATGCCCTGCTGTATGCCGCTCGGCAAATACGCGAACACCTCCGCCGCCGCGTCTTTCGGAAGCATCCGAAACACGCGCACGGCGTCCGAGAGCTCCATATCCTCAAATTCCTCCGCGATGTCCGCGGGGTTCAGTTCGCCGAGCACGCGGCGCAATTCCGCGTAGCCGTTCGTTTTCAGCAGTTCGCTGAACATAGCCGTTCCTCCTTTTTGTTCCGTTTTTTATCGCCGGGGAGACAAAAAGGCGGCAAAAAACGCCCATAGCGGGCGTTCCGGAAAGTCTGCGACAACGCGGCGTTCAGGCTGAAAACGCGACGAATACACACTTCCCGGGCTTCCGCCCGGCAAATCTCCCGGCTGCGCCGTCGTCAAACCGGCTACTTCGTGGGTATTCGTCCATTGCGTCTCACTTCCCGTTTTTTAAAATCCGCTGTCCGCGTATTGTAGCGCGCGGCGGCGGTTTTGTCAACAAAATTTTCTGCGGTTTTTGGCGTGCTCTGAACCGTTTGTGATATTGTCTCAATGAACCGCACGAGACTTTGTCTCACCGAGGCGAGTGCGGTACAATATGCCCCATCATGAAACAAAGGATGGGGTGGAGACAATCAGGAGGA
>JAITJC010000014.1 GCA_031279125.1 Oscillospiraceae bacterium | reverse complement strand
CGAGAAAAAACCGATGGGGCGGGCATGGCGCACACGCCGCGTTTATTGGGGGTTGACTACGGCGACGCCCGCACGGGCGTCGCCGTTTCCGACGCGATAGGTTTCATAACGGGTGAGGCGTGGGTCATAGAGGAACGCGCGGCGGCGAGTCTCGCCGCGCGCGTGGCGGACGCCGCGCGGGAAAGGGGCGTTGTCTCCGTCGCGCTCGGCTATCCGCTCAATATGGACGGGACGCCCGGACGGCGCGCCGGAAAGACGGAAGCGCTCGCGGAAAGGCTGCGGGAGCGCGGTCTTGATGTCGTCCTTTGGGATGAGCGCCGCACTACGGCGGACGCGCACAGGATACTCTCGGAGGCGGGCGCGCGCGGGAGGAAGCGAAAAAAAACCGTGGACGCCGTCGCGGCAAGCCTTATTTTGGAGGGTTACCTCGCGTATTTGCGGAACGGCGGCGGGAAATGACGGCGGAAAACGAAAAATATATGGCGGAGGCGCTCGCTCTCGCGAGGGATGCCGCGCGCGACGGGGAGACGCCCGTCGGGTGCGTCATAGCGGACGCGGACGGTAAAATCATCGGGCGCGGGCGCAACAGGCGGGAAAAAAACAGGAACGCCACGGCCCACGCGGAGATAGAGGCGATAGGGGATGCGGGACGGACGCTGGGCGGCTGGAGGCTGGGAGGCTGCGCCCTGTACGTGACGCTGGAACCATGCCCCATGTGCGCCGGGGCCATCATAAACGCCCGGATTTCTAAGGTGTTTTACGGCGCGCGCGAACCCGCGACGGGCGCTTGCGGAAGCGTAGTCAACCTCTTCATGGAATATCCAGGTACGACCGCCGTCACCGGGGGCGTGCTTGAAAAAGAGTGCCGCGAAACGCTTGAAAAATTCTTTTTTTCCTTGCGGCAAGGCGGTTGTGAGATTTTTGAATAAAAATATGAAAATATGCGTTGACAAGTCTTTATGAAAATGTTATAAATATAAACAGGCAAATGTAAAAAAAGAAAGGGGAGGATATTTTACTATGTTTGGAAGGAAGAAAAGCGAATTCGATGGGTATGAGACCTACAAGGTTCAACCCGGGGACACGCTCTATTCCATCGCCGAAAAGCTGCTTGGGGATGGGGAAAAGTGCACGGAACTCAAGATCCTCAACAAGCTGATGGGCGGGGGCATAGAGCCGGGACAGGTTCTGAAGATTCGCGAAAAGGCCAAGTAGGCCGCCGCCGCGCAAGCGGTGGAAAAACAAAAACAAGGGCGCGGGAAAAAAATCCCGCGCCCTCGTTTCGTTGCCCTCGTTAAGCCCTGTCGGTGGGCAGACCCGCCGCCTGACGTTCCTTGATGGCATCGCGGCGGTTGAGGTTGACCCTGCCGCGATCATCGATTTCGGAAACCTTTACCCACGTCCAGTCGCCGACGTTCAACACGTCCTCAACCTTCTCGACGCGGTGGTTTTCAAGCTTGGAGATGTGGACCATGCCGTCCTTGCCCGGCACAAGCTCAACGAAAGCGCCGATGGGCAGGACGCGCACGACCTGACCGTAATAGAGCTTGCCGATTTCCGGGACGAACACGATGTTGTCGATGATTTTCTTGGCGGCGCGGCAAGCCTCTATATCCTGCGAGGAGATGAACACGCTGCCGTCGTCCTCTATGTCTATTTTTGCGCCGGTGTCGGCGACGATTTTCTGAATCACCTTGCCGCCGGAGCCGATGACCTCGCGTATCTTGTCGGGGTGAATCTTCATTGAGATCATCTTGGGCGCCGACGGGGCGAGCTCCGCGCGCGGTTCCGGTATGACGGGCAGCATAATTTCGTCCAGGATCTGAATCCGCGCCTCGCGCGTGATTTTCAGCGCGTTTTCGATGATGGGGTACGTCAGCCCGTCATTTTTGAGATCCATCTGTATGGCCGTTATGCCCTTTTTCGTGCCGCCGACTTTGAAATCCATCTCGCCGTGGAAATCCTCCACGCCTTGGATGTCGATGAAGGTAGTCCAGTCGCCGCCGTCCGATATGAGTCCGCAGGAGATGCCGGCGACGGGCGCCTTGATAGGCACGCCGGCATCCATCAGGGCGAGCGTCGAGCCGCAGATGGAGCCCTGGGACGTGGAGCCGTTCGAGGATAACACCTCGGAAACTACGCGGATGGCGTAGGGGAATTCCTCAAGCGTGGGCAGGACGGGTTCCAGAGCCTTTTCGGCGAGCGCCCCGTGGCCGTACTCGCGGCGGGACGTGGAGCGCGACCCGCGCGCCTCCCCGACGGAGAAAGAGGGGAAGTTGTAATGGTGCATATACCGTTTCAGCGTTTCCTCGTGAATAGTGTCGAGCTTTTGCATGGCCGATATTGTGTCGAGCGTCGTGATGGACAGCACCTGTGTCTGTCCACGCGTGAACAGCCCGGAACCATGTACCTGAGGGATGAGACCGACCTCGGCGGCGAGCGGGCGGATTTCGTCGCTCGCTCGCCCGTCCACGCGCTTGCCTTCCAGAAGCCATGCCTTGACAACCTTCTTCTGAATTTTGTAGGTTATCTCCTCAAGCTGGGACGTTATCTCCGGGTATTCCTCCCCGAATTCCGCGAGTATTTTTTCGACGACAGCGTTCCAGCGCTCCTCGCGGATGTTCTTGTCGTCCGTGTCGAGGCTGTATTCCACGTCGGGCAGATATTTGCCGACGATTTTTGCGAAAAGCTCCTCGTTGAAGCTCGCCCGCGCGTATTCAAATTTCGGCTTGCCGACGTCGGCCGCCATAGAGTCGATGAGGGCTACGATTTTTTTGATTTCGCCGTGCGCCTCTATGATGCCGCGCAGCATTATATCCTCAGGGATCTCGCGGGCGGCGGCCTCGATCATGACGATTTTTTCGCGCGTACCGGCGATTGTGCAATACATTTCGCTTGTTTCCCGGTCGGCCTCGTTGGGGTTGATCAGAAACTCGCCGTCTTTGTACCCCAGCGCGACGGTTGCTATCGGTCCGTTGAACGGGATGTCGGAAACGCACACCGCCGCCGCCGCGCCGATGCTCGCGGCGATTTCCGGGGAGCAGTCGCGGTCCACGGACAGCACGGTGCAGGTGATCACAACGTCGTTCCTCAGGTCGGGCGGGAAAAGCGGGCGCATGGGGCGGTCTATCGCCCTCGCCGCGAGCACAGCCGCCTCGGAGGGGCGTCCCTCGCGGCGCAGGAAGCCGCCGGGGATGCGACCGACTGCGTACAGCTTTTCTTCAAAATCCACGGAGAGAGGGAAGTAGTCGATCCCGTCCTTGGGCCTCGGCGACGCCGTGGCGGCGGCGAGGACGGTCGTGTCGCCGTACCTTACGAACACGGCGGCGTTCGCGAGTTCCGCGAGCTTGCCGGTTTCAAGGGTCAGCTCGCGCCCCGCGAGCTGCATGGAATAGGATTTGCGCGCCGGGAATTCTCTTTTGCTGATGATCATTTAATAGTTGCCCCTTTCAGTTTTCGGGAGCCGCGAATTCCTTAGTATTTGAAAACGCGCTCGCCCGCAAGCGAATTTTCAAATGCTATGAAACCCGCGGCCCCGCTGCTGCCTTAGTTCATCTGCGTATGCCGAGCTTGGCGATACACGTCCTGTAACGACCGATGTCTTTCCTCGCCAGATAGTCGAGAAGACTGCGCCGCCGGCCGACCATTTTAAGAAGCCCGAGACGGCTGTGGTTGTCTTTCTTGTGGAGCTTCAAATGCTCCGTGAGCTGTGAGATGCGCTCTGTGAGTATGGCGATCTGCACCTCCGGGGAACCGGTGTCCGTCTCGTGCTTGCGGTTGGATTCGATGACGGTGGTCTTTTGATCCTTTGTGATCATAGATAAATGTCCTTCTTTCCTTTTTTCAATCCCGGGCGTCGCAGTATCGGGCGGGAAAGGCGTTGTCCCGAAACCGCGGCGAAAGGGTTCAGCCTGCGCGACCGATACACTATATCACGCCGAGGAGGGGTTGTAAAGTGTTTTTTTATAAAACATAAGGAATGGTATTTGCTGTTACCCATCCGGCGCGTCTCAGCGCGTCCGTTTCCACTTCGGTCCCCGCGGGGTGTCCTCCACGACAACGTCCATATCCTTCAATATATCGCGTATCTCGTCGGCGCGAGCCCAGTCCTTCCGCGCGCGAGCTGAGACGCGATCACTCAGAAGCGCTTCAATTTTCTCCGCGTCGGGATCCGGCGCGTCCTCCCCGCGTATGATGAGGCCGAGCGCATCCACAAGCTCATTGAGCGCGGAGAGCGTCTCCCGCGCAAAGCTCTTGGACATTCCTCCGGATGCGAGCGCGGAGTTGGCTTCGCGCACAAGCTCAAAAATGACGGAGATGGCGTCGGCGGTGTTGAAATCGTCGTCGAGCGCTTCCGTGAAACGCTCGCGGTAACGCGCGAGCTCAAGCCCCGCCCCGCCGCCGTCCGAGCCGTTTTCAGACGCGAACAGAAGGCTCTCCCGCGCCGTCTTTATGCGGTCAAGCGCCGCCTTTGCCTGCGAAAGGATTTCCCCGGAGTAATTTATCGGGCTGCGGTAATGGCTCATGAGCATGAACATACGGATATTTTCATAGCCGTATGCCTCGGCAGCTTCGCGCACGGTGAAAAAGTTCCCGCGCGATTTGGACATTTTTTTGCCGTCTATGTCTATCATTCCGTTGTGCAGCCAATAGCGCACGAACGGCTTCCCGCTCGCCGCCTCAGACTGCGCTATTTCGTTTTCGTGGTGCGGGAACAGCAGATCATGCCCGCCGCCGTGAATATCTATCGTCTCGCCGAGATGCCGGCGGCTCATTGCGGAACATTCGATGTGCCAGCCGGGGCGCCCGCGCCCCCACGGGGATTCCCAAAACGGCTCTCCCTCCTTGGATGCCTTCCACAGCGCGAAATCCATCGGGTTTTCCTTAGCCGCAGACACGTCCACGCGCGCCCCCGCGAGCAGGGCGTCGCGAGGCTGGCGCGACAGTTTCCCGTAGTCGGGGAACGCACCCACTCGGAAATACACGTCCCCGCCTTCCGCGTATGCCTTGCCTTTGCCGATCAGTGTTTTTATAAGCTCTATTATATCCCCCACAGTCTCCGTTGCGCGCGGGTGGATGTCCGCGTCGCGCACGCCGAGCGCGCGCGCGTCCGCGAAATACTCTTCTATGTATTTTTCGGCGATCGCAGCGGCGGGGACGCCCTCCTCCGCGGCGCGATTGATTATTTTGTCGTCGATGTCCGTGAAATTCTGTACGTACTTCACATTGAAGCCCCGGTATTCCAGGTAGCGGCGCAGGGCGTCGAATACGATTATGGGACGCGCGTTCCCAATGTGTATGTAGTTGTAGACGGTGGGGCCGCAGACGTAAATCGCCGCCTCCCCCGGACGTTGCGGCTCAAACTCTTCCTTGGACTGCGTGAGCGAATTGTAAAGCTTCATTTTGTGACTGTTCCCCTCCCCGCGCCTTTCCGTCTCAAAAGCCGGTTTGCGCGTCGGCGCTCACGCTCTCCCCCACGGGGCTGCCGCCCTCGCGTTCCAAGGCGGACACCTTTTTTTCAAGCTCATCGACCTGAGCGCGCAGTATGGAGAGTTCTATCGCCACGGGATCCGCCATATTTACCTGATCTAGCTCGGACGCGAAATCCGGCTTCTGCCCCGCTATCCTGACCACGCGCGCCGGAACCCCGACGGCGGTGGAATCCGGCGGAATCTCTTTCAAGACTACGGCGCCCGCCGCTATGCGCGAATTGTCCCCGACCTTGAACGGGCCGAGCACCTTCGCCCCCGCCCCGATAAGCACGTTGTTCCCGATCGTCGGGTGGCGCTTGCCGGTGTCTTTGCCCGTACCGCCGAGCGTAACACCCTGATACAGCAGCACGTCGTCGCCCAGTTCCGCCGTCTCCCCGATTATTATCCCCGTGCCGTGGTCTATGACGAGACGCCGCCCGATAACGGCACCGGGGTGAATCTCTATGCCCGTTATGAAGCGCGACCACTGGCTGACGGCGCGGGCGAGGAAATACCGGCGGCGCGAGTACAGCCAATGCGCTATCTTGTGGCTTATATACGCGTGTATGCCGGGGTAAAGCAGAAAAATCTCAACCCCGCTTTTTGCCGCGGGGTCACGTTTTTTGTACGCCTGTATCGTTTCGCGCAGACCGTCAAACATCGCGGGCATTCCTTTCGGCATCAGCGTTGAAAAGCGAATCCGTAATCCGCTTGATTTTCATATTACCACAAACCGAAACGCCGCGCAACTTTAAGTCACGCGCCGCGCACGTCAAAATCAAAATATGTGTCCGGGAATGATTCATTTTCGTATTCATAATGCCACCATTCGGCGCTGTACGGCTGAAAGCCGCCGTCTTGCATTGCGACTTTCAGCAACTTCCGGTTTTCAGCCTGCTCATACGTTATTCCGTTTGCGCCGTGGCTTGATATGCGGTCAAAATAATCAAACTCGCACCCCATATCAAGACATTCGCCGGAATGCATATATATCAACGTGACATCCACCGCGCATCCGCGCGAATGGGCAGAGCGCTCCGCGATAAACCCGCGCGAGAACAGCTCCCGCTTGGCAATCCCGGGATATTGCTCTTCCTTGCGCGACTCCTCGCCGCTTTTGCTCCACTCCACGAAGAAGTCCGACGCCTTTTGAGGGCGGTACGCGTCATATATGAGCAGCCCAATCCCCTGCTCCTCCAGCTTCTTCTGCACGTCGGAGAGCGCTTTCGCCGCTTCCGTCGCCAAAATCGCGGCGTCTCCCGACAGGTAGCCGTCAACACGGGAACCCGTGAAATTATCTTTCCCCGCATAACGCAACTCTACGGCGATATTCGGATTTATATCCGTGACATATGAAAAACCTTCCGGCAGTCCGCGCGTCTCGTCCGGAGGCGAAAGCGTCATCATTGGCTCCGGTTCCCGCACTTCCGGAGATGTCTCCTTGAGACGCCCGCGCCGATGTATGTGCTCGGATACCATAAATATCGCGGCAACGGCAACGACTGTGAAGCATACGGAGAATATTACTGATTTGCGAAACCCGCTCAATTTACAAGTACGGTCTCCCCGGCGCTGTCCGGCGGGACTTCGTCATCCAATGGCTCCGCAGAAGGCTCTGCGTCAACAGCTTCAACCGGCGGTATAATATTTCCGTCCGCATCCAATGACCCTATCGGGTAAAGAATTACCCTGTTTTGCGGCTTATAAGAGCTTTTTGAGATGAATCTCCGCTCCGCAAGCTCGCCGTCCCCGTCATACACCAGCATATACATCTCTACGACATAGCCCGGATGCCCCGGACTTTCCACCTTGCTCCCTCCCGGCTGTACGCGCTCGCTTTCCTCATGCACCTCCCTGAATGCTGACGTGCTGAGCTGGACATATTCTGTTTCGTAGCGAAAATCGTCCGTCTTTGTGCCGTAAAGTCTTACGGTGAGCGTCAATCCATCGACGATCGCCTCAACTTTCACCGGATAGGGCGTATCGTTTTCAAACTTAAAATCGGGTCCGCCCCAACTCACGGTGGCGTCGTGCCCCAGCGGGAGATAGGTGATTATGAAGGAGTGATTTGAGCGCTCTATTACTTTCAAATTGCTGTGCAGTACGCTGGTATACAAGGTGGACGACGCTTGGCAGATGCCGCCGCCTATTTCATCCACTACGCGCCCTCCGACGTATGCTCCTGCCGCCTTATACCCCCTCGCCGCCGTCCTTTGCCCCACGACCTCATTGAACGAGAATACGTCGCCGGGATTTAAAACACAGCCGTTCATCTCGGCTGACGCGAGCGAAATGTTGTTATGCCGGTTGTCATATCCGCCTATTTTTGTCGCGGTTTCCGAGAGGATATCGCGGAAAAGCGCCTCTTCAAGCTCCTCGGCGGTCAGCTCCGGCTCCGTTTTGATAAACGGTATCGTAACTATCTCTCCCGGCGCTGTGGAATTCAGCGCCTCTTTCGCGTCTTCCGCGTTTAAACTCAAACCGTATTCCTCCGGGATTATTGTCAGCGTCAGCGGGTCGTAAACCGCATTAACCGGCGTCTTTTCAACCTCCTTGAGCAATTCCGCCACATTTATACCCTCAGCGTCCGATTCCGGAAGTTCTATTCGCACCGTCTCCGGCGCGCCCGCTTCAAGGGACTTGAGGAGAGCATCCGCAACTGCCGAGTATGCTTTTTCGCTGTCTACGCGCGCCGTGCCAGCTCCTTTTATCACAGTTACGCCGCTCTCTCCGATTATGTACGGACCTTGAGACAGCATCTCATTGCATTGTATGCTGCGCTCCTCGGTCAGAGCGTAAACAAGCTTTTTATTCAGCGCGCCGGCGCTGTGTTCGTTTGCGACAATTTCCGTGCCGTGCGCGGAACATAAAACGTATCGGAAAGCTTCTGAGAAGAATCCGCCGTCTCGCCCGTATTCGACGGCGGATTTCGCCGCAGAGCGCGCGTCGGGGCAGATGCCCGCCTCACTCCCGCTCACTGTTAAGCTCCCGCCGTCGGGGAAAAACGCCGTCACCGTCACGCGCGCAACGTTATCTTCGTAGCCGCGCGCGATAAGAGCCTTTTCCGCTTGCCCCTCCGTCATTCCGGCCAGCTCGATTCCCATCGCTCTGACATTCGGATATACCGTATCCAGTCCGCTGACGTAAATCCCGAATCCAAAGAACGCGGCGGCGAGAACGGCGATCGCGGACGCCGCTATTATGATCGGTATTTTCGTTTTTGTTTTCATAATCCTTTGTGAGCCTCCTAAATGCTGTATCAGAAGTTATTGTAAATAAATTCGATCCCCTTGTCGGGAAGCGCCAGGAACGCCAGAATGACAGCAAGCGTGACAAGTATGTAAAATATGAGCCTGGCGTTAGCGTTTGACCTTATTTTCTTAAGCGCCGCCGTAATAAAATTCGCTGATTCTTTCATTGACTTCAAGCCACCCTATATAGCCCAAATGTATGGCGTCGCACATAAAGTACGGCGTGTATTCCTCATCGGTGAAATCCGCAAACTCGACGTCAAATCGCTCCGCGAGTTTTCGCACCTTGCTGTAATACTCTCGGCGGCGCGCCGCGTCAAAGTCGGTGTAGTCGCTCCACTCTCCGTGCATAGGCGTCGATATGAGCAGCGGGCGCAACCCCTTTTCATCGCATATTTCCAACAGCAGTTCCATATCCCCATACTCTGCCGAATTCGAGTAGCTGAGCTCTGAATCTTTCCCTTGCAACGATTTCAGTTTTCTTTTTATATTCACGTTGTAGTAATCGTTCAAGAAACCGAATTCATTGCCATAAGTTTCCGCCGGAGCGAGACGGAGCATATCCGCGCGCGTTTTCTCCCAGTCAATCGGCGATATGTCGCGCGTGTCGTCCGGGGCGTTCTTGTAAATCAAATAAGACGCGTACGCGTCCTTTACCGAGAGAAGCTTTTCCCGTATAAATATATACGGCGCGGACAGAAGCTCCACCCACGATTTATTTGATATCCAGCCGTACTGGTAATACGGCCGGATGCCGCCGTACTGCTCCGCAAGCCGCGAGAATCTGTCCTTGAACTCAGATTTTATCGCGCCCGATATATCGCGGCTCATAAGTATCTTGCAAAACTGAAGCTCGGAAAAATTCGCGAAATACATATCCGGCATTATCCCCTGAGGCGCAAACGACTGCGGCGAGATGATAAATATAAGCTTATTATCGCTTAGCCCCTTAGAAGCGGCGAGGATTGAGGCGTGAATTATCGCCTGGCAGGAACCGCGTCCGACAATATCTGCGCTAAATCCGCCGCGTCCGTTTTTGAACAGATTCACAGGGTTTGTCGGGATCATTTTCGTGTCAAGCTCCGAGGCGCCGAGTATAAGCACCGCGTCGGACGGCACATTGTCGAGGAAATATCCGCCCTTTTGTTTGACAAGCGAATTATCCTCGCTCACGGCGAACGGGCGCCCCTTTATTTCGCCTGTAAAAAATGAGTGCGCCCCGAGCAAAAACAGCGCTGTGGACACAAGATACACGGCAAGCCTTGCGGCAAACCCGCGGAGCGTCATAACTGTCGCCTCCCTTCTATGAGAAGCGTCGCTTTTTCCGGCGTCGCTATCATTTCGCGGGACACGTCAGCAATATCGAGCGCCACCCCAAACATTTCCGAAAGAGCGACGATAAACTCGACCGCCGCGAACGAATCCAAATATCCTTCCTCAAAAACATCCGTATCCGGCCTGAGCTCTCCGGGCTGCGCGCGGCTTATTCGCTCCATTATTCCGAGTACCTTGCCATATATATCCCCGTTTATAAAAATTCCTCCTCCCATTCAAAATAGTTTTCCGGAAAAAATGAGCATCCCGAACGCCACGATGTGGAACGTAAAAAACGTGCAGAGGATGCTTCCGAACGTGTGCTTCTTCAAGCGCTTGAACCATTTCGTTTTTATGTCAAGCCATTCGTTCGCGCACATGAACGCCCCGTGGTATACTCCGTAGACGATAAACCGGGCGCCATATCCGTGCCACACGCCCATCACCAGCATCGTAAGCATAGCCCCGAGATATGACGCGGCGCGGGAATTCCCGAAAGCCCGGCGTTTTAGGCAAGCCGCGACGAATTTTCCGTAGATATAGTCGCGGAAAAACGACGAAAGAGAAACGTGCCAGCGCGTCCAAAACTCTTTCATATCGCGGCTCAGAAAAGGCATATTGAAATTATCCGGGGTTTTTATGCCGAAAACGCAGGATGTCCCGACCGCCAACGCGCTGTACCCCGCGAAATTGAAGAACAAATGAATCGTATACACATACGCGTAAGCGGCGACGGGAATCGCGCCCTTCATAGCGTCCAGCGGTTCAAGCGCGTACGCGTTGATCGCGGGGGCTATCGCGAAGCTGTACAGGGCACCCACAGCGAACTTCCATATGCCGTCCCTCAGGAGCTCCAGATACTCCTCTCTCGTACGGCGCGCGCGCATATCGTCCGTAAAGCGCCTCAACCTGTCAATCGGGCCTGAGCTGAGCGCCGGGAAAAAGAGAACGAAATACGCAAACTCATGCGGGCGCACGCTTTCCGTCTTCCCTTCCTTCACCCCGACGATGAACTGCACGGTTCGGAATGTCATATACGATATTCCGGCAAAGCGGAATGTCATTAAGCCGAGCGCGCTTTTCGCGACCGCGAGGGGCAGAAGCGCGAGCGTTAAAAATACTGAAAATAACGCCGCGTTCCGCCTCGCTCCCAGCTTTGAATAAACAGCCGCCGCAACATATGACCATAGGAGAAATACGATAAAATATATCAGTCCTCCGCCGGGCGCGCCGTAGATCAGGAGAATAAATATGCCGCTCGCAAAAAGCCCATACTGCCACAGCCGCCGCCCCGCAATACCGAGCGCCGCCGCCGGAACCGCCATAACTCCGAGGCAGTAAAAGAAATAGTTGTCTAAAAACGCCGTCATATATTATTCGCCGGCGAGCTTCGCCAGCGATATGTACTCAACCGCGTTTTCGGATATATAAAACCACAGCTCGGAGGCATCGCTTTTGTAAACAATCGCCGCTCCTTCGGTTATAAAATCATCTCCGTATATTGCGGTTACGGCATTTTTGCTGTCGCGCACACTAACGCCCGCCGGCGTTTTATGCTTGTCCGAGGTGAGGATTATTTCGCTTATGAGATCGCTCTCCCCGTTCGGATATGTATAAAACTCGACGCCGTCATATATATACACCTTGTCCAGCCCGTCGTGGTCGCAGCTAATCGCCTCGCTGTAAGCATAATCGTCGCCGAGGGCGTTTATAACATCGCTTATGTTCTGATGCGCGGCGAAGCCCAATAAACGAAAGTCTTCCGCCGAAACAGGCTGAATGTCCAAAGCCCGCACGGTTTCTTCCGGCGGCGTCCCGCGCGTTTCCGATTCCGCATACGCTTGCGCCG
Organism: Oscillospiraceae bacterium; assembly: GCA_031279125.1. Lineage (GTDB taxonomy): Bacteria > Bacillota > Clostridia > Oscillospirales > Oscillospiraceae > JAIRRO01. The sequence goes on along the minus strand of JAITJC010000014.1, from coordinate 16,829 downwards.
GTGAAACAGGCTCTTCCTCATCCGGCGTCTTCGGCTCCGCAGATTCCGAAAGCTCCGCCGAAACAGACGGCGCGCCGCCCGCCCTGTCCTCCTCGGCATATCCGCGCTCCGCCTCCGCGTCGGCGCAAGCGGCAAAGACAAGCGTCAGCGCCAGCGCGGCAAAGCTGCTTACAATATGTTTTTTCCGCACAAATATTCCCCTTTCGTCAAATAATCTGTTTTTGTATAAAATCTCCGTAAATCACCACGTTCTCAAACGTGACCTCCCCGGCCGCGCCAACGGCTATCAACGTGCCTTTGATTATCACGTCCGTGAACCGCACGTTCCCGCCGACGACCGTCACGTTTCCGTTAAACGCCTCTCCTTCTATTTCGCGATCCTCCGTTATGACTTCGCCGAGTATGCGGTCAAGCAGTACGGCAAACTCGGCGCGCGTCATTGCGTTCCCCGGAAAAAACTTCGCGTCGCCGACGCCTTTCATATATCCGCGCGCCGTCATCGCCATAACGCCGTCATATCCCCACTCCGGTATATCCGCCTCGTCGGCGTAAATGCCTCCCGCTTCACCGGCGCCGCCCGGCGAAACCTCCAGTTCCAGCATTCGCGTGAACATCATCGCCGCTTCGCAACGCGAGATGGGCTTGTCCGGGAGCGCGAGATTGTTTTCATCGCCCCTGACGATGCCAATCGCTCTCGCGAACATAAATTGAGCAAACAATTCATGTTCAGGCGGAATATCGGCAAACGCTTCGGGCGCGGGTTCGAGTTCGGCTTTATCCGGATCAATCGGCTCGCCCCCTCCACTGTATCCGAGCGCCGCGTTTACCGCCCGCACGACATCCGCGCGCGTCACGGAGACCTCCATATCGTCGTCCGGGCTGACAATGCCGAGCGCTTCCAGTTTTTTAACGGCATCGTCGTACCAAGACGTCTGCCGCGCGTCGTCTGTCGCGTAAACCGCGCTTTCGGGTAACACGGCCGCTTGCGCGATTGCCAGCGCGAGCAGCAACGCCGCCGTATATTTTTTTGCGAGCATCGGCTTCACCTCGTCAGCAATTCAGCTTTCACCAGATATGCGTATTTTTCAGTTCCTCTTCCGATATGAGGAACATTGACATTACATCGTTTTTCATAAAGGTTCGGGCATATTGCGGGTCGAAGCCGTATATGGCTCCGTCTATTTCAACCATCGCCCAGCTGTGAGGGTTCAGCGTTCCGTCTTTTGTACTCAGGCGCTGCCCCGATACGCAGTATGTCTTGTAGCCGAGCCTTTGAATTAAAATGCTCTCAAGCGCGGCGAAATGCTCACATTCGCCTTTTCTGTTCTTCGCGGCGTGAAGCGCAAGCTCAATGGCCTTTTCCTGCGTATAGCCGTCAGGCATATTCACGGGGGTCACGCGCCAGCCGATATTTGACGGCATCCACTTATATACGGCAAGCATCTTTTCCCTGTCTGTCATATCGCCGTTCGTTATTTTCGCCAATATATTCCCCGCTTCGGCGTCAAGCTCTTTGTTCCCCGTCAGCTTGTAAATAAGCTTTCCGCCACCGTCCGCGCGGTAATCGCCTATATGCGTATTTACCGCCATCTCGCCGTTTTCGAGAAAGCAATACATCGCATCCCCGGATCTCATAAACCCGGTTTTCATTTCTCCGCCGACATCAAACCAATACCGTTTACCGTCAATTTCTTTAACGGTATCCGACGTCATTGCGCCGTCGCTGTCAAAATAATATTTTTTGCCGCCTATCTCCACCCATCCGGCTGTAAGCGAACCATCGCGCGTCAGATAATATGTTTTTCCGTCGTGCGATACAAATCCGGTTTTGCGGATGCGGTTTTCATCAAAATAATATGTTTTTCCGCCTTCTTCAAGAAATCCCCGCGCAAGCGAGCCGTCCTTTTCGGCATAGTATTCGTCGCCAAACGCAGATATAAACCCTGTCATCCCGTATGCCGAACCGTTTTTAATTACAGTCGTCGGATTGTCCGCTTCCTCCTCAATTTCCAGATCGCAACTTGCCTCAATTACGGCCAGATCTATCCGTCCGCGAGTCTGAACGCTTGTAGGCGCCCTGACCGCCAGCGCGTTAACGCGGCCCTCGTTGTTGAGCGTGGCCGGACGGTTTATTACAAGCCCGCCGACCACGCAGTCTTCGCCGATATTGATAATGATCGGCGAGAGCCTATCCTCGCCTCCGAAGGTCACGACACCCTTGATTGCGGTGTTTTCAAGCGTGAGGACATCGCACGGCTCTGATATAACGTAATTGCCTTTAATTGCAACGTTCGAGATTTTTATTTCGCCGCGCGCCGCCGCTTCGCCCATGTCTGCGGCGCTTCCTGTCGATGCCGCCGCGGACATAATGGCGGTCGCAATCACGAACACGCGCATAATCGAATAGGTCTTCCGAACAAGTGCCTTCATATTCACGCAGTCATTCCCCTTTATAACGCTTCTTTCAGCATATCCGACAGCGCGCGCCGGTCGATTTTCCCCACCGGGCTCATGGGAAAATCGTCCCGCACGATTACTGCTTGCGGAATCATATAGTCCGGCGCGAATTTAAGCAAATCCCGCCTCAAATTCAGCTTAAAATCCTTCCCGGCGGCTTTCGCGCCGCCGACAGGCACGACGCAAGCCGCAAGCCGCGTAACGCGACCGGCATTCGTCACTGGGAGCACGACCGCTCTTGATATGTACGGAAGACGGAGTAAATTGCGCTCCACGTCGCCGAGTTCTATACGGAACCCGTTGAGCTTGACCTGCAAATCCTCGCGTCGGCAATAGTAGAGCATACCGTTTACGGCGTATCCTATATCTCCCGTCCTGTATCCCGGAAGACCTGTTTCGGCGTCCTTGAAAAAAGCGCGCGCCGTCAGTTCCGGGCTGTTAAAATACCCCGCGCCTACGCTGCGCCCTATTATTTGCAGCTCTCCTTCCATCCCGTCCGGAACCGATTCACCTGTCTTGTTCGCAACGCGAATATGTGTTTCCCCGAGCGGTCTGCCAATCGGCAGCGGAGCTTCGTTTTTCGCCGCTCCCTCCGTTATCTCAACGCCCGTTACGAGTACCGTCGTCTCCGTCGGTCCGTATGTGTTTATGACGGACGCGCCGGGAAAGCGCTCCATAAGCCGAAGCGCGCACCCGTTTGTCAGCGTCTCTCCGCAAAAAATAAAGCGCTCGGCGCGCGGCAGCGCGCGCCGGTCAAACTTCCGCGAATTCAGGCAAAGTTCAATAAACGACGGCGTAGCCACGATTATTTCAACCCCGGAACGCGCCAAAGCGTCAAAAAGGTCCGGAGTATTTTCAATCGTTTTCCTATCCACCGAATACAGCGTGTATCCGTTGTATAAAGCGGGATAGATGTATCCGACCGACAAATCGAAAGAATATGAAAACGCGTCCAGCACCGTGCGGGCTCCGCCGCCGATAGAAAACAGCGGATTAAAATGCTCCAGAAACGCCGCCAAATTGCGATGGCGTATCTCTACGCCTTTCGGAGCGCCCGTAGAGCCTGATGTGAACAGGATATAACAAATATCGTCTCCGCAAGGAGACGGAATGACATCGGGGGCGCTCCCGCGCGTCAGCACCCGGCCAAGCTCCTCCCCCTTGAGGATATCGCACTTTACGCCTATCGGCGTATCGGTAAAGTCCAAGACAAGATTCGGCTTGATTTCGTCTATTATGAAATCAAGCCGAGCCCCCGGAAACGATGTGCCAATTGGCACATACGCCCGACCGGATAAGGACACGCCGAGCATGCACGGAATTATATTGATGTTCTTGTCCCCGCAAATAACAACGGGGCTTTTGTCAGCGCCGTACTTATCCGTAAGATACGCGGCAAAATACCGCATACGCGCCGCCGCCTCCGAGTACGAAAGCGTTTCGTCCCCGTACACCATGGCCATGCGATCGGTCCCCGCAAAACTTAAAATCCTTTGATATACATTTTCAGCCCCGGAAATCACCTCGCGCGCTGTAACCAACTCCACGCAACCCCTTCTGTTTGAGCGTCATATTGAACGTATACGGCAGTATAGCAGGCTTGCCAATACGCTGTCAACAATTTTCCGCAAAATTCGCCGCCCCGTGAGGTCGCGTCCGCCACGCGCGGAACCGTCTTTACCTTTCAGCGAACGGGATCCCCGGCGGCGCCCCCGTGTACTCCTTCTCCGTTTCCTCCCCGCGCAGGACGCGCAGCGCGCCCGAGGCGAGCGCCTCCAGCTCAAACTCTCCCGGCATAACGGCTATTTCCGCTATCCAGCCGAGATAATCGGTCATTTTATCCGTAAAATAGGGGTCGCGGGCAAGCCCGCCTGTGAGGATAATGGCGCGGACATCGCCCCGCAGGGCGGCGGCCATGGCCCCGGCGTACTTCGCGCACTGGTAAATCATCGCGTCGTACACGAGGGCGGCGCGCCGGTCGCCCCCCTCCGCGAGCTTTCTCACCTCGCGCGCGTCGGGTGTCCCGAAGTGGTCGGTCAGCCCTCCGAGCCTGCCCAGTCTGTCCTCAAGCTGCTTTTCCGTATATGCCCCGGAGCGGGCAAGCTCCAACACCGCCGTATAGTGCAAATCCCCGGCGCGCGTCGGCGTCATAGGCCCGGAGCCGCGTATTATGTCGTTGGAGTCCGTCATCGCGCCCTTTTTATGCGCCGTTATCGATATGCCGCCGCCGAGGTGGCATACGACGAGGTTCACGCCGCCGTAGTCCAGCCCCCGCGCGGCGCAGAAGCGAAGGGCCGCCTCTTTTTGGTTCAGCGCGTGGACGTGGCTCTCACGGTAAACGCCGCGCAGTCCCGTTATTCGGGAAATGTCCTCAAATTCGTCCGTGTCGGGCGGATTTACGACAAACGCGGGCTTGCCGTATCTGTCGGCAAGGCTCTTGCATATCTGCGCGGCGAGCTGCGCCGGATGCTGTCCGGACATCCCGCGTGAAGCGTGCTCCGCGAGCAGTTCCGTCACGCGGTACACGCCGCCCGCAAGCGGCAGCAGACCGCCTCCCCGCCCGGCGAAAGCGTCGATTTCCGCCGGATCTGTAAATCGCGCCGACAGCGCGCGCTCCACTATCCCCGCGCGGAACCCGAGCTGGCTTTGAATGTCGGGGAACGGCTCAAGCTCGTCCGGCGCGTGGGAGAGCTTTTCGCGGAAAAGCTCCGTTTCGCTTTCAAACAGAGCTATCTTCGTGGATGTGGAGCCGGGGTTTACGGCGAGTATCCGGTATGTCTTTTTATCCGTTTTCATTTCGCGCCCAGCGCCGCGAGCGCGATGGAATAGTATTTGTCGTCCGTCTCCGCCGAGCGCGAGGTCAGAACGACAGGTACACGGGCACCGAGCAATACGCCCGCCGTCCTCGCCCCGCCGAAAATCGTGAGGCTTTTCACAAGCGCGTTCCCGGTGACAACGTCCGGCACGACGAGCAGATCGGCCTCCCCCGCCACGGGGGACGCATAGCCCTTGATCTCCGCCGCCTCACGGCTCATCGCGAGGTCGAACGCTATGGGGCCCTCCACGACGCAGTCCGCGATCCCACCCGTTTCGTTCACGCGTTTCAGCTCAAGCGCGTCAACGGACGCCTGGCTTTTCGGATTGACGCGCTCCGCCTCCGAAAGGACGGCTATCTTGGGCGTATCGACGCCGAGCGCGCGCAGGAATCCCGCGGCATTTTCCAGAATGGCGCGCTTCTCCGGCAAATCCGGGGCGACGTTCATCGCGAAATCGGATACTGCGAAAAGTTTGTGGTAGCGCGGCGTTTCAAACAGCCCGAACGCCGATAGCAGCCCTCCCCCGCCCTCTTGCCGCAGTCCGTCCCCGCGCGATAAAACGGCGCGGAGGAAATCGGACGTGCCGACGAGCCCTTTCATTATGATGCCGGCCCCCCCCCGGCGCGCGCTTCCGACGGCGGCGGCGAGGGCTTCCGCGGGGGACGGCAAATCCACGATGTCAAATCCGCCTCCGGGGACGCCGAGGGATGCCAGCGCCGCGTTTATGATATCCGCGCCGCCGTAAAGCGCCACTTCGGCTATGCCCTCGCGGGAGGCGCGGGCGGCGGCTTTGAGCGTGTGCGCGTCGTACGGGCAGACGACAGCCAGAACAGGGCGGCGCGGCTTTTCTTTCGCCCGCGCGGCAAGGTCTTCAATGCCCGTCAATCCCGGTGAGCCTCTCATCTCATATCAGCGAGAACAGCGTCATCTGGCTCGTCTCCGAGAGGGCGCCGAACGCGCCGAGCGAACGCAACGACTCGATGTGCGCCGAGGACACCTTGGGGCATTCCGCCGAAAAATCCTCGATGGAGATGAACTCGCGCCCGCGCCGCCGCTCCGCTATATCGCGCGCGACGGTCTCTCCGAGACCGGCGACGGCGATAAGCGGCGGGCACAGGGAGGTGTTCCCGACGATTTCAAACTTCACGGCGTCGGATTCGTAAATATCCACGTCGAGGAAACTGTACCCGCGCGAATAAAACTCGTGGCATGCCTCCAGCGTCGTCAGCAAATCCTCGTCCTTGTCCTTTTTGTCGCGGTCGGGCAGCGCCTTTATCTCGCGAATTTTGCCCAGAACCGCGGAGTCCCCGCGCGTCATCGTCCCGGCGTCGAAGCTGCCCTTCTGGCTGCGGCGGTAAAAATACGCGGAGTAAAACGCGAGCGGGTGGTGAACCTTGAACCACGCTATGCGCAGCGCCATCATGACATAGGCGGCGGCGTGCGCCTTCGGGAACAGATATTTTATCTTTTTGCAGGAATTGATATACCAATCGGGCACGCCGAGCTCCGTCATCTCAGACTCTTCTTCAGGCGCGAGCCCTTTTCCCTTCCGGACGGATTCGCTGATTTTATAGGCGCGGCGCGCGTCCATGCCACGTGAGATAAGATAAAGCGTAATATCGTCCCGGCAACCGATAGTTTCGGAAATATCGGCGATTTTATTCATTATTATGTCTTTAGCGTTGCCGAGCCACACGTCCGTCCCGTGAGAGTATCCGGACAGCCGCACAAGCGTTGCGACCTTGTCCGGGAGCGTGTCGCGGAGCATCTGCCGCACAAAGCCCGTGCCGAACTCCGAAATGCCGATGGTCCCCGTCTTGCCTATGACGGGGTCGCCCTCCGGCGCGCCGAGCGGCAGGGGGGACGAAAAGATTTTCAGCGTGTCCGGGTCGTCGAGCGGGATGTCCGTCGCCGACACGCCCGTCAGGTCTTCGAGCATTTTTATCATCGTCGGATCGTCGTGACCGAGCTCGTCGAGCTTCAGGAGGTTGTCCTCCATGCAGTGATACTCGAAATGCGTCGTGATGATATCGCTGTCCGCGTCGTCCGCGGGGCGCTGCACGGGGCAGAAGTCCGTGATGTCCATGCCCTGCGGGATCACGATGAGCCCGCCGGGGTGCTGCCCCGTTGTGCGCTTCACTCCGACGCACCCCTGCGCGAGGCGATTTTCCTCCGCGCGCGTGACTGTTTTCCCGATAGTTTCGAGATATTTTTTCACGTAGCCGAAAGCCGTTTTCAGTTTCACCGTGCCGATAGTCCCCGCCCGGAACACGTGCTCCGCCCCGAAAAGCTCCGTCGTGAACCTATGCGCCTCCGCCTGGTACTCGCCGGAGAAATTCAGGTCTATGTCCGGCACCTTGTCCCCCCCGAAGCCGAGGAAGGTTTCAAACGGGATATCGAACCCGTCCTTTTCATACCTTTCGCCGCAGACGGGACAGACGGCGTCCGGCATATCCGCGCCGCATCCGAAGCCGGCGCCGCTCTCGAAGTCCGCGTGAAGGCACTTCGGGCACCGGTAGTGCGCCGGCAGGGCGTTGACCTCCGTGATGCCGGCGAGGTAGGCGGCGAACGACGAGCCGATGCTCCCGCGCGAGCCGACGAGATACCCGTGCTCGTTGGAATCCTTCACGAGCCGCCGCGCCGTGATGTAAATCACGTCATAGCCGCGCCCGAGGATGTCGCGCATCTCCGCGTCCACGCGCGCCGTGACAAGTTCCGGCGGCGTTTCGCCGTATAGCTCGCGCAGGCGCGAGCCGACGAACAGCTTCAAATCCTCCGCGCTGTTCTCGATTTTCGGGGAGAACAGCTTTTTCGGCGGCGGAAGCGGGCTGATACGCTCTATCATATCCGCAACGGCGCGCGTGTTCGTGACGACGGCGTCATAGCAGTCCCGCTCGCCGAGATAGGAAAACTCCTCAAGCATTTCCTCCGTCGTGCGGAAGTACAGCGGCAGATCGTCAAGCGCGCTTTCGTAGTTTTTCGCGTTCAGCAGAACCTTGCGGAAAATCTCGTCCTCCGGGTCAAGGAAATGCACGTCGCCCGTGGCGCAGACGGGTTTCCCCGCCTCGCGCCCAAGCTCGACGATCGAGCGGTTGAAGCCGCGAAGCTGTTCCGCGTCGCGCGCGCGCGGTTTCGCCCCGCGCAGCATAAAAAAGTTGTTGGAGACCGGCTGTATTTCGAGATAGTCGTAAAATTTCGCGAGGCGGTGGCGCTCGAAGCGGCTGCCGCGCTCCACCGCGGAAAATATCTCCCCCGCCTCGCACGCCGAGCCTATCAAAAGTCCGTCCCTGTGCTTTACCAGCAGGCTTTTCGGGATAACCGGGTTGCGGTTGAAATGCTCCAGATGGCTGTCCGTTATCAGCCTGTAAAGATTTTTCAGCCCGACCGGCGTTTTCGCGAGCAGGATGATGTGGTTCACGCGGCGGCGCTGTTTCGCGGGCGCGGCGTGGACGTATCTGTTCACCGCCTCGGACGTATAAAGCCCGCGCTCTTTCAGTATCTTTATGAACGCCGCCGTAATAAGCCCCGTCGTCTTGGCGTCGGCGAGCGCGTGGTGGTGGTCGAATTTCGGCAGACGCAGGGCGCTTGAAACCGTGGGGAGCTTGTGGTTGTAAAGCTCCGGGAAAATCACGCGCGCGAGGGCGAGCGTATCAAGGCACGCGTTCTCAAACGGAACCCCGTTCGCGAAACAGACCTCGTATATGAACCCGAGGTCGAACGAGGCGTTGTGCGCCGCGAGCGGGTGCCCGCCCGCGTAATCGAGAAACGCGCGGACGGCGTCAATCTGGCTCGGCGCGCCGCGCACCGTCTCGTCTGTAATGCCTGTCAGCTCCGTTATTTCGCGCGGGATATGCATCCCGGGATCCGCGTAGGTATGGAATTCCGATACGATCTCGCCTCCGCTGACCGTCACGGCGGCTATCTCCGTTATTTTGTCCGTATACGAGCTGAGTCCCGTCGTCTCGATGTCGAACACGACGAACTCGCGGTCGAGATCCTCCAGCTCGCCGAAAACGCCGGGGCGGGAATCCATATCGTTTACGAAATATCCCTCGACGCCGTATATGATTTTAATGTCCTCCGGGGCGTGGGCGGCGTCCGGGAAACTCTGCGCGCCGCCGTGGTCTGTTATGGCGAGCGCGGGATGCCCCCACTCTATCGCGCGGGCGATCGCCTCCGACGTGTCCGTGATGGCGTCCATAGCCGACATCTTTGTGTGCAGATGGAGCTCGACGCGCTTGACGGGGGCGTCGTCCCGCCTTTTTTCCCGCGCCTCCGAAAGTGCGATGTTCACGGGTTCGAGCACGGTGTCGTTGTTTTCGTACTTGTCGAGGATGAGCCGCCCGGAAACGGCAAGGTACATACCGGCCTTTATGTTCCCGGCGATGCGGCGGGCATCTTCCCCCCTCATAAACTTCGATACGCGCAACGACCCCGTGTTGTCCGTCATATCGAAGCTCAGAACCCACGACGAGCCGTTTTTGACCTCGCGGCTGTTGACGGCGAACACGCGCCCTTCCACCGTGACGTTCCCGAGATTGACGTCAATGTCGCCCATGGCCGTGATGGCGCCTGTCGGAACGCGCCCGAGCAGGGATCTCGGCGACGCGGATGCCCGGCGCGAAGGCGGCGCGTTTCGTTTTGGCGCGGTCGCCGGGGGCGCGGTCGCCGGGGGCTTCGGCGCGCTTGGCGCGGCGGGAGGTGAGCTGCCGGACGGGGAGATTGCCGCGCGGCGGAAGCCGAGACTCTCGCGGAGTGCGTTTTCCGCGTCCGCGAGCTCTTCAAAAGACGGCGTCCGGAGAAATTCCACATCGATCTCAATGGCGGCGCCGGACTTGTCCACCCTCACGGACGTCACAAAAGCGGAACCGAAAGGACGCGGGAGCCCCGCGCCCCCAAGCTCCGGGAAAACCTCGAAAAATGGGGCTTTGTTCATGGAGTACGCTACTTCGCCCCTCCCCAAGCCTGGCCGGCGTCGGAGGTACTTGATCCCGCCGGATCGACGACGCACGCGCCGCCCTCTATCGGCAGGACGGCGCCGGTAATATAGCTCGCGTCGTCGCTCGCGAGGAACACCGCCGCCCCGGCGATTTCCTCCGGCTGCGCCGCGCGCTGAAGCGGCATATAGCGCGTGAGGAACGCCAGCGCCCCGTTTTCGTCCGTGCCTTTCGCCTCGGCGAGAGCCTTCATGGAGTTTATGAGCATCGGCGTCGCCGTCGCCCCGGGACATATGACGTTCGCGCGGATTTTATACTTGCCGTAATCATTGGCGGCCGACTGCGTCAGCCCTACGATGCCGTGCTTGGACGCTATGTACGCCGGAAGCGCCGGCGGGCAGCGGAGCGCCGCGAGGCTCGCCACGTTCACGATAGCGCCGCCGCCCCGCGCGATGAACTTGGGTATGGCGTAGTGCATCGTGTAGAACGTCCCGAACAGATTCGTCTCGATTATGCGCCTGAACGCGCCGATGTCCAGCTCCGCTATGGAACCGGCGGGCGCGTCTATGCCCGCGTTGTTGACGAGGATGTCGATTTTGCCGCCGCCGAAAGCGACGGTCGCCTCTATCATCTTTTCGCAATCCTCCGGCTTCATCACGTCCCCGGCGAACGGCTTCGCGGCGCCCGCGGGGCAGGACTTGATCGTCTCCTCCAAGGCGCTTTCGCGCCGTCCCGTGACCACGACCTTCGCCCCCTCCGCAGCGAAGCGCCGCGCGATGGCGGCGCCGATTCCGGACCCCCCTCCTGTTATAAGCGCTGTTTTCCCTTTAAGCTGCTCAGACATTTGAAAATACCCCTTTCATTATCCGTCCCGGCGGCAAAGCCCCGGACGTATTGTTCGCGTGCAAGTATATCACACGGGAAGGAATATATCCACTGTCTTGTTTAAATGTATATGTGTTCCCTCGATTCCCGCCGCTTGGAAATCGCTCTTAAAAAGTAAATGCTTTTGCCGTGGAATTTTGCCTCCCCCTATTGCAAAAAAACAGAATCTGTATTATAGTTTCACAAACGGATGTTTGGAGGTGGCGCGGCATGGCGGAACGTGTGCTCGCCGCGATGAGCGGCGGCGTGGACAGCTCTGTCGCCGCGTATATCCTCACGCAAGACGGATACGACGTCACGGGGGCTATGATGAAGCTTTTTGAAAACGAGGACGTCGGGGAGGACATACTGGATCCGTGCTGCTCGCTCGCCGGGAAGGGCGACGCGGAAAGCGTTGCGGAAGCCCTCGGCGTACCGTTCTACGTGTTCAATTACTCCGAGCGGTTCCGCCGGGAGGTCATGGACGCGTTCGCGGATGAGTACGCGCGCGGCAGGACGCCGAACCCGTGCGTGGAGTGCAACAGGCTGCTGAAATTCGGGGCGCTGTCGGACCGCGCGGATTCGCTCGGCTGCCGATATATCGCGACGGGGCATTACGCGCGCATCGGGAAGTCCGGGGGGCGGTATCTGCTTAAAAAGGGCGCGGACGAGGCAAAGGACCAGAGCTACGCGCTGTTTTTCCTCTCCCAAGAACAGCTCTCCCGGACACTGTTCCCGCTCGGCGGCATGACGAAGGCTGAAACGCGCGAGATCGCGCGCGGGCTGGGGCTCGCGAACGCATCCAAGCGCGACAGCCAGGACATATGCTTCGTGAACGCCTCCGGCGGCGGCCTCGGCGGCTTTTTGGAGAGGTACTCGGACAAGGCGCGCGAGCCGGGCGATTTCATAGGCCCCGGGGGCGGCGCGATCGGGCGGCACCGCGGCATCGCGCGCTACACGATAGGCCAGCGGCGCGGACTCGGCATATCAAGCGGCGGGCGGCTGTACGTGCGGGAACTCGACGCCGCGCGCCGCGCCGTCATACTCGGGGACGAGGCGAGCCTTTACAAGAAGACGCTGACGGCGCGGCGCGTCAACCTCATCGCCGCGGACGCGCTCGGCGGGGAGGCGCGCGTGACGGCGAAAATACGCTACGGTATGCGCGAAAAGCCCGCCGCCGCGCGGCAAACGGGGGAGGACGAGCTCCGCGTCGTGTTCGACGAGCCGCAGCGGGCGATAACGAAAGGGCAGTACGTCGTGCTGTACGACGGGGACGACGTAGTCGGCGGCGGCACCATTGAAAGCGCGGAATGACGGCACCGGAAAGATGAAAAGCAAAGAAAGGAACGACCGGAGATGACAATAGCGGAAGTACAGGAGAAGATTCTGAAAATCAAGCGCGAGCGCGGCATTTGCGTCCTCGCGCACAGCTATCAGGCGCGGGAGATACTGGAGGTCGCGGACCATACGGGCGACTCCTACAGGCTCGCCGTCGCGGCGGCGGGGGACAAAAAGGGCACGGCGGTGATGTGCGGCGTGCGCTTCATGGCGGAGACAGTCAAACTGCTCTCCCCGGAGAAAACGGTGTACCTCGCGAACGCGGACGCGGGCTGCCCGATGGCGGACGGGCTCTCCGGCGAGCGGCTGAGGGCGGCGAAAGAGAAGTACCCGGAATGCGCCGTCGTGTGCTATATAAACACGACGGCGGAGGTGAAAACGCTCTCCGACGTATGCGTGACGTCCTCCTCCGCCGTGAAGATCATAAGGGCAATGAGCGAAACCGAAATCCTTTTCGTGCCGGACTGCAACCTCGGCGCCTACGTCGCGCGGCAGGTCCCGGAAAAAACGGTGCGCCTCATAAGCGGCGGCTGCCCGATCCACGCCGCGGTCTCGGCTTCCGATGTCAAAGCGGCGCGGGCGGCGCATCCGGGGGCTATGCTGCTTGTGCACCCGGAATGCGTGCCGGATGTCACTGACGCCGCCGACTACGTCGGCAGCACGTCGGGGATTTACGACCGCGCGGCGGACTCGGACGGGAAGGAATTCATCATCGGCACGGAAATCAGCATAGCGGAGCATTTGCAGTACGCCTGCCCGGACAAAAAATTCTATCCCCTGACAAAAAAGCTCATGTGCCACAATATGAAGCTCACAACGCTGATGGACCTGTACCACTGCGTAAGCGGCGCGGGGGCGGGGGAGGAAATCTCCATAGCCCCGGAGGTCGCCGCGCCGGCGCGGCGATGTATCGACGAGATGATACGCCTCGGGGGGAAATGACGGGGAAAAACGATGAAAGGACTTTTTTCGATATATGAAAACGCCGCTGCTGCAAATTAAAGACCTGTCCGCGGCCGTCGGAGAGAAGCTGATACTGCGCGGGCTGTGCCTCACGATAAACGCGGGCGAGACGCACGTTCTCATGGGGCAGAACGGCACGGGGAAATCGACGCTGGCGTCCGCCATAATGGGCAGCCCGGCGTTCGATATAATCTCCGGGGAGATACTTTTCGAGGGCGAGGACATCACGGGCGAACCGCCGGACAAGCGCGCGCGGCGGGGGATATTCCTGTCGTTCCAGAACCCGGAGGAGGTGCCCGGCGTGACGCTGGAGAATTTCCTCCGCACCGCCAAGGGTGCCGTCACGGGCGAAAAGCCGCGCCTCATGCAGTTCAAAAAGGATCTGCGCGCCGAAATGGAGAGGCTCGGCGTCGCGGAGTCCTACGCCGGGCGCGAGCTGAATGTCGGCTTTTCCGGCGGAGAGAAGAAGAAAGCGGAGATTTTGCAGCTCCTGACGCTCGCGCCAAAGCTCGCGATACTCGACGAACCGGATTCCGGGCTCGACGTGGACGCCGTGAAAACCGTGTCAGAGGGCATCAGGCGTTTCCGGAACGAGGGCAACTCCCTGCTCATAATCACGCACAACGCAAAGCTCGTGCGGGAACTGAAGATAGACCGCGTGCACGTGCTGGAAAACAAGCGCATAGGCGCGGAGGGCGGCGCGGAGCTGATAGACAGAATTGCCTCGGGCGGCTTCGCCTCCGTCGCGGGCGGGCTCCCCCGGGGGGACGGGCGGTGAGCGGCACCGACAGCCGGGGCGCGCGCCGCCCCGGCTCCGCGCCGGACGGGATAGAGGACGCCCTGCGGGAGCTGTATGACAAAAAAGGCGCGATGAAGCCGCGCTTTCAGGTGGATTCCGGGCTCACGCCCGAAATCATCTCCGCGATCTCCGACGAAAAGGGCGACCCGCAATGGATGCGGGAATTCCGCCAGGAGTCGCTCGCCATATACGGCGAAACGCCGCCGCCGGACTGGGGTCCGCCGCTTGAAGGGCTCGACATGGATCGGATCGTCACGTACGTGAGACCCGACGCGCGCATGGAAGCGCGCTGGGAGGACGTGCCGGACGAAATCAAGGACACGTTCGAGCGGCTCGGCATCCCGGAGGCGGAGCGCACGGGGCTCGCGGGCGTCGGCGCGCAGTACGACAGCGAGGTCGTCTACCACAGCGTGAAGCGGGAGGTCTCGGAGCTCGGCGTCGTCTATACGGATATGGACACGGCCCTGCGCGGCGAGTACGGCGGCATGGTTCGCCGCCATTTTATGAAGCTCCTGACGCCGCGCGAACACAAATTCATGGCTCTGCACGGCGCCGTGTGGTCGGGCGGATCCTTCGTGTACGTCCCCGACGGCGTGGAAGTCGCAATCCCCCTGCAGAGCTATTTCCGCTTCAACGCCGCCGGGGCGGGGCAGTTTGAGCACACGCTCATAATAGTCGGGAAAGGCGCCTCCCTGCACTTCATCGAGGGTTGCTCCGCGCCCAAGTACAACGTCGCGAACCTGCACGCCGGGTGCGTGGAACTCTTCGTCGGGGAGGGCGCGCGCCTGCGCTATTCCACTATCGAAAACTGGTCGAAGAACATGTACAACCTCAACTCCAAGCGCGCCGCCGTCGAAAAAAACGGGATAATCGAGTGGGTTTCCGGCTCATTCGGTTCCCATACGGGGTGCCTTTACCCGATGAGCGTGCTGCGCGGCGAGGGCGCGAGGATGGACTACACGGGCATCACCTTCGCCGGGGCGGGGCAAACCCTCGATACGGGCGCGCAAGTCATACACGCGGCGAAAAACACATCCTCGCGCATTTCCGCGAAGTCCATATCGAAAGGCGGCGGCAAATCGACATTCCGCGGCGGGATCACCGTGAACCGCGAGGCGTCCGGGTGCCGCGTCTCCGTGTCGTGCGACTCGCTGATGCTCGACAGCCGCTCGCGCTCTGACACGGTACCCGTGCTGGACGTCCGGTGCGACGACGTGGATATAGGGTACGAGGCGAAAATCGGGCGCATCTCCGAACAGGCGATTTACTATCTCATGAGCCGCGGCATCTCAGAGGACGACGCGAAAGCGATGATAGTCAACGGCTTCGCCGAGCCGATCTCAAAGGAACTGCCCTTGGAATACGCCGTGGAAATGAACAATTTGATTTCATTGGAGATGAAAGGGAATACGTGAAATCTCCGTATACGGTTTATTCCGGCGTGTAGCCCTTGCTTGTGTCAATGACGATGGTGTTCTTCGCGCCGTCCCAGCTCACGCCGAAGTCAAACGCCGCACCGATGTCACGGAGCTTGAAATAGTTGTTGCCGCCGATGTTGTAGGCGGTTAAGCTGACTTCCTCGCCGTCGAGCGTGATCTTGGAGGTTGTGGGCGCCGCCGTCTTGTCGCCCGCGCCCTTGCCCTCCATCTCGCCGCCCACGGGCGTATACGCTTTGCCGCTCGTGAGCGAAATCGCGTTTGCCGTGCCGTCCCAGCCGACCTCAAACTGCTTCTCCGTGCCGGAGAGGACATAGGCGATGTCCCGCAGCTTGAAGTAGTTGTTGTCGTTGATGTTGTAGGCGTCGAAGGCAACGCTCTCGCCGTCCACGAGGACGGTGGAGGCTGTGGGCTTGGCGGCCGGCGAAGCTGAACCGGCGGGAGCGGACGGCGTGGCTCCCGGTAGGCGTACATCCGTCAACACCGGTTGCGACGTATGGTCCACCCCGGGATCGCCGCCGTTGCGCCCGTAGGCCCACAGCGTGCCATCCTCCGCCAGGACAAGGAAATCATCGTAGCCGGAGTCGGCAATACCCGCGAGTTTTCCATGCTCTTTTTCCCACTCGACAATTTTTTCGTCGGTCAAGGTGCTGACGAACTGCCCGGTAGGAACACCTTCCTTGAAGCCGGCGATGATCTCCGCCGCCCCTTCCGTTACCTGCGCGGGCGTCTTGATTTCCGCTATCATCACTAAATTCTCAAGTTCCTCATCATATTGGTAGGTGACGCCCCATTGCCACAGCGTGCCGTCGGTTTTAACGGCCTGCCTGGCAGTAGACACATGATCATACGCAATGCGTACCGAATTATCCGCGATGCGTACCGACTTTACGTCATCTAAAAGCTTTGTCGGTGCCTCGCCATCCCTGAGAAAATTTTCCATTTCGCTCTCCCATAGCGTGCCGTCCTTTTTTATCACGTAGCATATGGAATACTCTATTTCCGCGCAAATCGCCGCGACATCCGTCATCATTTGAACCGGGGCGCTTTTCGTTCCATATCCTCCGCTTTCAAGCCGATATGACCCCCAGATCCACAGCGTGTCGTCCGCTTTCAGCGCCAGGGTATGGTTTCCCGTCGTCCGGACGCTTATGACGTCGTCCATGATCTTCACGGGTTGCGGGCGATCATCTTCCGTTCCGTCTCCAAGTTTTCCCCC